>CANQIH010000165.1 GCA_947624035.1 uncultured Oscillospiraceae bacterium
CATGCCCTCTTGCGGTTCCACATCCTTTCGCCAGATTCCCTAAATTTAGACTTGACTTTTAATAGTTAGTCTTTCGCTTCTCTGTCTGTATGACGAACGGCGGGGGCCGACGGTCACAGGGGAGGATGATTTTTCATTATAGTCTGGGATAGGGCGGAATACAAACCCGCGCGGGCTTTCCTTTGTCCGCCGGATGTGGTAAAATGTGCGGGAAGTGAAAAAGGGGGAGAGGGCCATGGCAAAGCGTACGATATCCCTTTTGCTGGCGGCGCTTCTGGCGCTGGCACTGTGCGCCCCGGCGCTGGCGGCCGGTGAGCCGGAGGCCACAGCGGAGCCGGAGGCTTCAGCTGAACTGGAGGCCGCGGTCGGACCGGAGGTAACGGTCGAGCCGGAGGTCACGGTCGAGCCGGAGGCCACGGTCGAGCCGGAAGCCACAGCGGAGCCGGAGGCCACAGTCGAACCGGAGGCCACAGTCGAACCGGAGGCCACAGTCGAGCCGGAAGCCACGGCGGAGCCGGAGGCCACAGCTGCACCGGAGGCCGCGGCGGAGTCCGATGCCACCGGGGAGCCGGCGGCCAACGGTTTGGTCACGGAGGGCGGAAAGCAGTACTTCTACGTGGACGGCGTCCGGCAGATGGGGCAGATCGTATCGGCGGGCGGAAAGGACTATTACTGCTCCCCCGTGGACGGTCACATCATGAAGGGCGGCTGGGTCCAGGCCCCGGACGGGAATTGGTACTACTGCAACGGCACGGACGGCCACATCCTCAAGGGCGGCCGGTTCACCGCCGGCGGCAAGGCGTACTATGTGGACGGCAGCGGCGTCCGGCAGTACGGCCTTATCACCATCGGGAAGCGGACCTATTATTTCTCCCCCGCGGACGGCCACCTCATGAAGGGAGGCTTCGTCACGGCGGCGGACGGCCAGAAATATTATCTCGCTGCCGGGGACGGCCATGTGATGAAGGGCGGCCTTGTCACCGTGAATGGCCGGCAGTACTACCTGGCGGCCGGGGACGGCCACATGATCAGGGGCGAGCTCGTCACGGCGGCGGGCGGGAAGAAATACTACTGCGACGCCGGGGACGGCCACATCCTCAAGGGCGGATGGATCTACGTGGACGGCAGCAAGAGGTATTACGCCGACAGCAGCGGCGCGGTGCTGTATGAGTACACGGCGGCGCCCGAGATGACCGGCGCCGTGCGGACGGGTTCCGGCGTCACGGTGACCTGGGACAGAGTGGACGGGGTGCTGAGGTACCGGCTCTTCTATAAGCCGGTGGGCGGCAGCTGGAAGAAGCTGGCGGACGTGACGGGCACCAGCTATACCTGGAAGGGCGGCTCGGACGGCGCGTACGCCTTCACGGTCCGGTGCCTCAGCTCCGACGGGAAGATGCTCATCAGCGACAACCACCCCACCGGCATCGGCGTGGCCGTGCCCCTGGAGAAGCTCAGCCGGTACTCCTATTTCCGCAAGACCATGACGGCCCAGCAGCTGGCCGAGGCCTACGACGTGGCGGCGGCGATCGTGGCCCCCTCGGTGGGCGACACGCGGGCGAATCAGCTGCGCTGGATCGCCTATTACCTGCGGTACCTGTGCGACAACGGCATGGTGTATTCCCAGAGCGAGCCCCACTACAACGACCCCTACGGGTACTTCGTCTTGGGCGTCGCCTCCTGCGCCGGGTGCGCCCGGGCCACGGGCCTATGCCTGGACCTGCTGGGCATACCCTATGAGCACGTCAACGAGAACCAGTGGACCCACCAGTGGGCCCGGGTCAAGGTGGGCGGCCAGTACTGGATATGCGACGCATACGGCCTGTACTGCGGACCGGAGCCGGCCGTGCGGCAGCACCCCTATCTCTGAGCGGCGGCTATGATGATGAAAAGGCACGGAGCTGTCCGTGCCTTTTCACATTTTTTGACTTTTCATTGGCCATAGAATGTGGTAAAATATGATGTTGTATTATAAATGAACGAATTGCGGGCGCGCCCGCTTTCGCGGAAAGGCACGGAAACATGTTTCTGGACAAGATATTTGGCTCCCACTCCGACAGGGAGCTGAAAAAGCTCAGGCCTCTGGTGGACAAGATCGACGCCCTGGAGGACGAATATAAAAAGCTCACGGACGACCAGCTGAAGGCCAAGACGGCGGAGTTCAAGCGCCGTCTTGCCGCCGGGGAGACCACCGACGACCTGCTGCCCGAGGCCTTCGCCACCGTGAGGGAGGCGGCGGACCGTGTGCTGGGCATGCGGCCCTTCCGGGTGCAGCTGCTGGGCGGCATCGTGCTGCACCAGGGGCGCATCGCGGAGATGAAGACCGGCGAGGGCAAGACCCTTGTGGCCGTGCTGCCCAGCTACCTCAACGCCCTGGAGGGCCAGGGCGTGCACATCGTCACGGTGAACGACTACCTGGCCCGGCGCGACAGCGAGTGGATGGGCAAGGTCCACCGGTTCCTGGGGCTGGAGGTGGGCCTCATCGTCCACGGCCTGACCCGGGCCGAGCGCCAGAAGGCATACAACGCTGACATCACCTACGGCACCAACAACGAGCTGGGCTTCGACTACCTGCGGGACAACATGGCCCTCTATAAGAAGGACATGGTCCAGCGGGGCCACTTCTTTGCCATCGTGGACGAGGTGGACTCCATCCTCATCGACGAGGCTCGGACCCCCCTCATCATCTCCGGCCAGGGGGACGAGAGCACCGAGCTCTACAGCCAGGTGGACGCCTTTGTGAGCCGCCTGCGCAAGGGCACGGTGGTGTCCGTGGAGGAGAAGGAGGAGTTTGAGGACGCCGACCAGAACGCCGACTACCTGGTGGACGAGAAGGCCCGCACCGCCTCCCTCACCGCCAGCGGCATCGCCAAGGCCGAGGCCTACTTCCACGTGGAGAACCTCTCCGACCTGGAGAACACCACATTGAGCCACCACATCAACCAGGCCATCAAGGCCCACGGCGTCATGCGCCGGGACATCGACTACGTGGTGAAGGACAACGAGGTCATCATCGTGGACGAGTTCACCGGCCGCCTCATGCTGGGCCGCCGGTACTCCGAGGGTCTGCACCAGGCCATCGAGGCCAAGGAGCACGTGGAGGTCCAGCGGGAGAACAAGACTCTCGCCACCATCACCTTCCAGAACTACTTCCGCCTGTACGGAAAGCTGTCCGGCATGACGGGCACCGCCCTCACGGAGCAGGAGGAGTTTCAGTCCATCTACAACCTGGACATCATCGAGGTGCCCACCAACAAGCCCGTGGCCCGCATCGACCAGCCGGACGCGGTGTATAAAAACGAGGCCGGGAAGAACCGGGCCATTATCCAGCAGATCATCGCCTGCCACGAGAAGGGCCAGCCCGTCCTGGTGGGCACGGTCAGCATTGAGAAGAGCGAGTACCTGTCCGGCCTTCTGAAGCGCCAGGGCGTGCCCCACAACGTGCTCAACGCCAAGCAGCACGAGAAGGAGGCCGAGATCGTGGCCCAGGCCGGCAAGCTGGGGGCCGTGACCATCGCCACCAACATGGCCGGCCGCGGCACGGACATCATGCTGGGCGGCAACGCCGAGTATCTGGCCCGGCAGGACCTGAAAAAGGCCGGTTTCGACGAGGAGGTCATAGCCGAGGCCACCGGCTTCGCCGACACCGGCGACGAGACCATCCTGGAGGCCCGGAAGATGTTTGCCGAGCGCCAGGCCGAGCACAAGAAGGTCACCTCCGCCGAGGCGGAGAAGGTGCGGGCCGCCGGGGGCCTGTTCATCCTTGGCACCGAGCGCCACGACGCCCGGCGTATCGACAACCAGCTCCGGGGCCGGTCCGGCCGTCAGGGCGACCCGGGCGAGAGCCGGTTCTACCTGGCCCTCACCGACGACGTGATGCGGCTTTTCGGCTCCGAGCGGGTCATGAAGATGATGGAGACCCTGGGCCTGGACGAGGACACCCCCATCGACCACAAGATGCTGTCCGGCGCTATCGAGCAGGCCCAGAGGACCGTGGAGAGCCGCAACTTCCAGGCCCGGAAGAGCACCCTGGAGTACGACGACGTGATGAACGTCCAGCGGAACATTATCTACGAGCAGCGCCGGAAGGTGCTGGACGGTGAGGACATCCACGAGTACGTCCACAACATGATCTCCGACGTCATCCGCTCCGACGTGACCAGCGCTCTGGGGGCCGTGGGCCACCCGGAGACCGAGGAGCAGCTGGAGGAGGCGTTGGAGCCCTTCTACAAGCTCTTCCTCACCAAGGGCCAGATCACCGTCCCCGCGGCGGGGCTCAAGAGCCTCACGGCGGACGACCTGTCCGGGAAGCTTTTGGGCATCGCGGACCAGGTCTACGCCAAGCGGGAGGCGGAGTTCGGCAACCTGCCCGACGGTACCAGCCTCATGCGGGAGCTGGAGCGGGTGGTCATGCTCCGGGTGGTGGACGAATATTGGATGGACCACATCGACGCCATGGACGACCTGCGCCAGGGCATCGGCCTGCGGGCCTACGGCAACGTCAAGCCCATCGACGCCTATAAGCAGGAGGGCTTCGAGATGTTCGAGGCCATGATCGAGGGCATCAAGTCCGAGGTGGTCCGGCGCATCTTCACCGTCCGGGTCCGCAAGGAGCAGACCATCGAGCGCAAGGCTGCCGCCAAGGCCAACGTGAACAACGTGGGCGGCGACAGCTCCGTGAAGCGCCAGCCCATCAAGAAGATCAAAAAGCCGGGCCGCAACGACCCCTGCCCCTGCGGCAAGTGGAAGGCCGACGGCAGCCGGCCCCTGAA
>CANQIH010000166.1 GCA_947624035.1 uncultured Oscillospiraceae bacterium
GGCCGCGGCTCCTTCACCCTGGACTTCATCCGCTACGACGAGACGCCCATGAACGTCCAGCAGAAGATCATCGAGGAGGCCAAGGCCCTGGCCGAGGCGGAGTAAAACTCCCTCAGACGACAATACTATTCAAGGGGAAGCATCCGCTTCCCCTTGGACTTCATTAGAGAAAGAAAGGCCTCCCCATGAATGATTCCTCCGGGACGACTGCCATCCGCGCCCTCATCGCTTTTCTGGCGACGCTGCTCATAGCGGAACTGGCCCTGCTGGGCGCCATCCTCTATTTCCTCCACCGCGAAGACGCTCAGACCTCCCACGAGCCTCCACCGGAGCCTGCCACGCTCTCGGTAAAGTTCACGCCCGCGCCCACAGCGGAGCCCACGCCTGTGCCCACGGCCGAACCGGCCCCGGAACCCACAGCCGAGCCCACGCCAGAGCCCACGCCGGTACCGGTGGCGCTGCCGGAGACGGAGGACGCCGGGCAGGAGTATATAGACAAAATGGTATTTCTGGGTGACAGCTCCATCTACTGGCTGGCGGGCCTGGACATCCTGCCCTTCACCCAGGTGTGGACGGACAGCGTGGGGACTATGAGCCTTTTCAACGTGCCCATCGACCCCATCGTCTACTATGACCCAGCGTCCCCAGGCACGACGGAGAGCCTTCTGATCCCCGAATGCGCCGCCCGGCGGCAGCCGGAGTACCTGTTCATCACCCTGGGGCTCAACGGCATCGCCATGCTGGACGAGGAGCAGTTCAGGGGCTACTATATGGACATGCTGGAGGCCATCCAGGAGGCCAGCCCCGACACAAAGATCATCCTCCACGCCATCATGCCGGTGATCGACAGCCGCGTCCCCGCCGGCATCAGCAATGAGAAGATCAAGACCGCCAACGGCTGGATCTACTCCATGGCCGAGGAGATGGGCCTGCGGTACCTGGACTCCCATGACGCCCTGGCGGACGAGAACGGGCAGCTCCGGACCGACTATACCGACGACGCTGCCATGGGCATCCACATGAACAGTACGGGCCTCAGCGCCCTGCTCATGGACATCCGCACCCACGCCTGGCTGTAACAAGGAGAGAGAC
Organism: uncultured Oscillospiraceae bacterium; assembly: GCA_947624035.1. Taxonomy (GTDB): domain Bacteria; phylum Bacillota; class Clostridia; order Oscillospirales; family Oscillospiraceae; genus CAJOIG01. Next base: position 1,093 of record CANQIH010000166.1, read on the forward strand.
AGATGAACGGAAGAGCCAGAGAGGGCTTCTATGTCCTCTGGACCGCTGCGATAATCATATGCCTGGCCGTGTGCGTGGGCGTGCTGCTCTACGTGTCGGCGGTGGGCGGGCGGCCCAAGGAGAGCGTGGCCGACGTCGGACAGCAGCAGGTCCAGGACGCCGGGGACCAGTCCTCCGTCTTTACCACGGCGGAGCCCCTCCCGGCGGACCAGGGCGCTTTGGACGCCCAGCAGCAGGCCGGCGAACAGCAGCAGGCCGGCGGCGAACAGCAGCCTGACCAGTCCGTCCCCTCCCCCACCATCCTGGGCGAGACGGAGGACATGGGCCAGGAATACATCGACCGGATAAGCTTTTTGGGCGACAGCACCACCTACGGTCTCGCCGCCTACGGGGTGCTGCCATACACCCAGATCTGGGTCCCCTCCAACGGCACCCTGAGCCTGTTCAACTGCCCCATCGCCCTCATCAACTACTACCCCAAGGACGACCCGGACAACCCCCGGGAGCTGTCCATCGCGGACACCGCGGCGGCGGCCCAGCCGGAGTACCTGGTCATCACCCTGGGCATCAACGGCGTGGCGCTGCTGGACGAGGAGCAGTTCAAGGGCTACTACCGGGACGTGATCACCTCCATCCAACAGGCCAGCCCCAACACCAAGATCATGTGCCAGTCCATCTACCCGGTCATCGATGCCCAGGCCCCCACGGGCATCAACAACGCCGGCATCAACGCCGCCAACCAGTGGATACTCCAGATCGCGGAGGAGATGGGCCTGCGGTACCTGAACACCTGCGAGGCGCTGATGGACTCCACCGGCAGCCTCTCCACGGAATTCATCGACCCGGGCAGCGACGGCATCCACATGCACTCCGCCGGCTACAACGCCATCCTGCAATATATCCGCACCCACGGATACCGATAATAAGACAAAACGCCCCTGCGGGGGCGTTTTGCGTTTTAACGCGCTGTCAACTGCGCCCTCCGGCGCATACAATGGCTCGGAGGGATGCTGAAAATGGATAACGACCTCATCAAAGAGAGCCTTAAGGATTTTGACGGCGTGTGGCAGCGGGTGACCGGTACCGCTCCCCGTCTCCCACCCCACCCCGAGCCCTGGTCGGAGGAGGATTCCCTGCGGGAGATGATCCGGGAGGAGGACTGCGCCGCCCAATACGCGGCGTCCCTGGCCCGGCTCTTTCAGAGCGACAGCCGCGCTGTGCTCATGCGCCACGCCGGGGAGGCCAAGCGCCACGCCCGGCGGCTCCGGGCGGAGTATTTCATCCGCACGGGCCTCACGGCCCCCCAGACATACGGCTGCCAGGGCGTGACAGGCAAGCTGGCCTCGCTCCGGGACGCGCTGCTCCAGGAGGACCGCCGGGCAGCGATGTATGACAGCGCCGCCGAACATACGGAAAGCGCCGAGCTGCGCCACCTGTATAAGCTGTTCGCCGGCGACGCCCGCCGCCACGGCCGGGAGAGCCGGGGCCTGTTGGTGGAATGTTTTTGAATAACGGTCAGGTCAACAGATAGCGCCCGCTGCAACGTTAGCAGCGGGCGCTTGCTTTTTTTGTATCCTTCCTTATCCCTGGGCGTGGGCGTCCTCCTCCGGCATATCCGCCCCCTCCCGGTGGGTGATGGACATGTAGGCGTCCGCGCTGCCGGTGTTGAACAGGCCGCCGGACGCGGCCAGGGCGTCCTCGTATCCGGTCCAGGCGTCCTGGCGGACGGCCTGGATGTCGCTGCAATAGCCGATGATCACGTAGGGGCACTCGTCGTACATGACCTGCTGCAGCTGCCCGGCCAGCGTACGGATGGACCCGTCGTCCATGGTCATCTGCAGGCGGCCCAGGGTCTGGTCATAGACGGAACTGCTCCAGCCCGTGAGGCTGTCGTTGGTGGTACGGAAGGGCAGCGCCGCCATAGAGGCGTTGGAGTCACCGTTCCAGGCGACCATGCACATGTCCCAATCGGACCGGGGCGTGCACACCGAGCGGACGGGCTTGTCGGTGGTCTCCCACTCCAGCTGGATGCCGATGCTGGCCATATCCTCCACCAGGATGGTGGCCGCCGTGGCGGCCCACTCGTCCTGGCTGCTGGTGTACAGGCTCAGCTTCAGCTCCTCCCCGGTGATAAGGGACTCCAGGTTGCCGTTGGCATTCAGGCCGTACCGGCCCAGGGACGCGACCAGGTTGGTGGCGGCGTTCAGGTCGAAGCCCCGCTTGTTGGGCACAGTATAGAAGTAATCCGCGCCGGGGCTGGCCCACACGCTGCCGGCCATGCCCGCCCGGCCGGAGGACATGGACAGGATGCGCTCCCGGTCCGTACAGTGCTCCACCATCTGGCGCATGGACTGCTCCTGGAAAAATCCCTTGCGGGTATTGAAGGCCAGCGCCCAGACCTCCGCGTGGGGCAGCACCGCCTGGATGAGCTCCACGCCGGGCACCTCCTCCAGGGTGGTGAGCTGCACGTCCGTCATGCCGATGCCCGCGTCCACCTCCGCGGCGCCCAGGGCCCGGGCCGCGCTGGTGGCTGTGCCGAAGTAGAGGAACTTCACCTGGCCCACCTTGGCCGGCTCGGCGAAGTAGTCCGCCCGGGCCTGGAAGGTCCAGGACTTCTCCTGGGGGTCGTTGGTCTCCGATGGCACGCACACGAAGGGGCCCGTGCCCACCATCTCCAGGTTCTCGAAGTCAGTCATGTCCCCCTCCAGATTGGACCACACACGCCTGGGCAGGATGGGTGTGGGGTTGTTCTGCATGTCGCCCTTGACGAAGGAGGTGGTGATGACCACGGTGTAGTCGTCTGGGCAGCGGATGACGCTGATGCCGTCCATGTAGGGGGCGTATTTCTTCGACTGGCGCATCATGAGCTCGTATGTGAACTTCACGTCGGCGGAGGTGAGCTTGTCCCCGTTGGAGAAGGTCACCCCGTGGCGCAGGCGGATGGTCCAGGTGAGCTGGTCGCTGGATAGGTCATAGTCCTCCACCAGGCAGTTCACCGGCTCCCCGGCGGCGTTGGCCCGCCACAGGGGGTCGTAGGCCAGCAGGAAAAACTCCTCCGAGAGGCCCCCCTCCGTGGTCAGGGGGTTCAGCGTGTCCGGCATATCCGTCACAGCCACGGTGAAGGTCTCGCCCTCCTGGAGCACCGGGCCGTCGCTGCCGCCGCCGCAGCCCGCCGCCGTCATCAGCAGCAGCGCGCACAGGATAAGCGCCGCGGCGCGTATATATCTCTTCGGTCTTGCCATGGACGGGACCGCCTTTCTCTCAGAGGTGAGCTGAATAATTATAGCATAGGAATGAAAAAAAGGAAATCCCCATAGATGTGAAAAAGCGGAGCCGCAAAAGCGGCTCCGCCGGAGTATCCATTATGCCGTTATCAGCTTCTGCGGCGCTTCACCATGATGACGATCACCACAGCCAGGGCCGCCAGGGCGATCAGCAGGATGCCCACATACAGCGCGATGGGGGTGGTATCGCCGGTCACGGGGGAGTGCTGGCCGGGGATGGGGGTGGGCGTGGGGGCCGCCGTCGCGGTGGTCACGGGGGTAGCCGTGGGCACGGGGGTGGCGGTGGCGGGAGGCGCGGCGCCCTGGATGCGCAGGGACAGCTCCTCACCAGTGCCGTCGCTGTACACCACGTTCAG
>CANQIH010000167.1 GCA_947624035.1 uncultured Oscillospiraceae bacterium
GTGGACATCGTCACCTCGGTATCCAGGACCCCGGAGCGGGAGGAGGAATTTCTGTTCTCCGACCAGTCCATCGGCGTCAACTCCACCATCTTCACCGTAAAGGCCGGCAACCAGGCCATCGTGGAGGGGGACTATACCACCTACGACGGCATCACCGTGGGCATGCTGGAGGGCAACTCCAAAAACGCCAACTTCGAGCGCTTCGCCGAGACCCACGGCTTCACCTTCCGGCCGGTGTACTTCGCCGGACAGGACGAGCTCACCGCCGCCCTCCAGGGGGGCGAGGTGGACGCCGCCGTCACCGGCAGCCTGCGGCTTTTAGAGGACGAGTGGCCGCTGGAGTCCTTTGACGCCAGCCCCTTCTACATCTGCACCCGGAAGGACCGGCCGGACCTGATGGCCCGGATCAACGCGGCCATCAACGAGATGGACCTGCACGACCCCAACTGGCGTGAGCTGCTCCACGAGACATACTACTCCACCGCCCAGGACGGCTCCATCATCATGAACGCCGGGGAGCGGGCCTTCCTGGAGGAGCGCCGCGCCTCGGGCCAGCCCCTGCGGCTGCTGTTCAACCCGGACCGTCCCCCCTACTGCTACTTCCAGGACGGCGAGGCCCAGGGCATCATCCCTGCCATCTTTGACGTGATGGCCCAGCGGCTGGGCATCAACTATGAGTTCATCCCCGTGAAGGACCGGACCGAGTACTACGCCCTCCGGGCGGCGGAGGCGGCGGACGTGGTGCTGGACTTCACCGGCGACTACTATCTGGCGGAGGAGGAGGGCTACAAGATCACGGTGCCCTACCTGCACACCAACTTCTCCCGGCTGACCCTGACCGGCTTTGACGGCACGGTGGAACGGCTCGCGGTGATGGAGCGGGCCGAGGCCATCAACAGCTACATCGCCGCCCGCTACCCGGAGGACTCCCTCATCCGGTTCTCCAACTCCTGGGAGTGCGTCCAGGCGGTGCTGGACGGCCGGGCCGACGCCACCATCCTCTACTCCTACACCGCCGAGTGGTACGCCCAGCGTGACGAGCGCCGCCGCCTGACCTCCGTGGTCTTCGGCGACACCTCCCTGTCCTACGCCGTGGACGACGACGTGCCCGGGGGCCGGTATCTGCTCTCCCTGCTGGACAAGGGGGCCGACAGCTTCACGGAGGCGGAGCTGGACGCCATCATGGCCCGGGAGATCGACGCGGGCCGGGACGACAGCGTGAGCCTGGTGGCGTTCCTCTACCAGAACCCTGTCTACATCATCGCGGGCGTGACGGTGCTGCTCCTGCTGCTGTTCGCTCTGGCCATGCTGGCGGTGCGGACCCGCAACCAGCATCAGCTGACAAAGAAGATCGCCGTGGCCACCCGGGAGCTGGAGGACAAGACGGAGGAGCTGTCCCGGGCTCTCCAGGCGGCGGACGCCGCCAACCGCGCCAAGACCACCTTCCTCAACAACATGTCCCACGACATCCGCACGCCCATGAACGCCATCATCGGCTACACGGCCCTGACCACCACCCACCTGGACAACAAGGAACGGGCCCAGGACTACCTGGCCAAGATATCCCAGGCGTCCAACCACCTTCTGAGCCTCATCAACGACGTGCTGGACATGAGCCGCATCGAGTCGGGCAAGGTCACCATCGACGAGCGGCCGGAGAACCTGGCCGACATCCTCCAGAGCCTGCGCAACATCATCCAGTCGGACATCCACGCCAAGCGGCTGGACCTGTTCATCGACACGGTGGACATCAGCGACGAGGAGGTATTCTGCGACCGGCTGCGGATGAATCAGATATTGCTGAACCTGACCTCCAACGCCATCAAGTTCACCCCCTCCGGGGGCACCGTGTCCATCCGCGTCACCCAGAAGCCATCCCGGAAGCAGGGTTATGGCGTCTATGAGTTCCGTGTCAGCGACACCGGCATCGGCATGAGCCCGGAGTTCGCCGCCACGGTGTTCGAGCCCTTCACCCGGGAGCGGACCTCCACCGTCAGCGGCATCCAGGGCACCGGCCTCGGCATGACCATCACCAAGAACATCGTGGACATGATGGGCGGCACCATCACCGTGGACAGCAAGCAGGGCCAGGGCACCACCTTCACCGTGGAGCTGGAGCTGCGCTTCGCCGCCCCCCACCAGGACGCCGGCGCCATCGCGGAGCTCACCGGCGTACGGGGGCTGGTGGTGGACGACGACATGCTCAGCTGCCAGAGCGTGTCCAAGATGCTCCGGCAGATCGGCCTGCGGGCCGAGTGGACCATGTCCGGCCGGGAGGCGGTGGTCCGCACCGCCGAGGCCGTGGAGCTGGCCGACCCCTTTGAGGTCTACATCGTGGACTGGTCCATGCCCGACATGAACGGCGTGGAGACCGTCCGTGAGATACGGAAGATCGTGGGGCACGACTCCCCCATCATCCTCATGTCCGCCTACGACTGGTCTGACATCGAGGACGAGGCCCGCCGGGCCGGGGTCACGGGCTTCATCAGCAAGCCGCTGTTCGCCTCGGACCTGCACCGGGCCCTGGAGCGGGGCCTGGGCCATGGCCGGGAGGCCCCTGCCCCCCAGACCGCCGCCCCGCAGGAGAACTGCTTCCAGGGCAAGCGCATCCTCCTGGCAGAGGACAACGAGCTCAACCGGGAGATCGCCACCGAGATATTGGGTGAGGCGGGCTTCCAGGTGGAGTGCGCCGAGAACGGCCAGCAGGCCTGCGACATGGTGCAGGGATCCGCCCCGGGCCATTATGACCTGGTGCTGATGGACATCCAGATGCCCATCATGGACGGCTACGACGCCACCCGGGCCATCCGCGCCCTTCCCGACCCGGCCCTGGCCAACCTGCCCATCATCGCCATGACCGCCAACGCCTTTGAGGAGGACCGGCGGCGCACCGCGGAGGCGGGCATGAACGGCCACCTGTCCAAGCCCATCGATGTGGAGGAGATGATGACCCTCCTGCGGAGCATGTTCGGCGGCGAGGACTGAGAGCATAAAGACATACCAGCGGCGGCGGGCGTTGTATACGCCCGCCGCCGTCTATCTGTTTTTTCTCTATTGAAATCGGGCCGGGTTGTGTTTATAATAAAGCAGTTACATCAAGCCGGGAGGAACGACAAATGACAAGGACCAAGATCGCCGCCCTGTGGAAGGACGCGGCGCCCTTCGCCGCTCAGGAGACCGTCACCGTCTGTGGCTGGGCGCGGACCATCCGTGATCAGAAAAACTTTGGCTTCATCGACCTGAACGACGGCAGCGCCTTCAAGGGCGTGCAGGTGGTGTTCGAGCGGGCCAACCTGGATAATTACGACGACATCGCCAGGCTGAACGTGGGCGCGGCCCTGATCGTGGAGGGGAAGCTGGTGCTGACCCCCGAGGCCAAGCAGCCCTTTGAAATCAAGGCCACAAAGATCGACATCGAGGGCGTGTCCGCCCCCGACTACCCCCTGCAGAAAAAGCGCCACACCGTGGAATACCTGCGGACCATCCAGCACCTGCGGCCCAGGACCAACCTGTTCTCCGCCGCCTTCCGGGTGCGCTCCACGGCGGCCCAGGCCGTCCATGAGTTCTTCCAGAGCCGGGGCTTCGTGTACGTCCACACCCCCATCATCACCGGCTCCGACTGCGAGGGCGCCGGCGAGATGTTCCAGGTAACCACCCTGGACATCAGCGACCCGCCCCGGAACGAGGACGGCACCGTGGACTACACCCAGGACTTCTTTGGCAAGCCCACCAACCTCACCGTGTCCGGCCAGCTGAACGCCGAGAACTTCGCCATGGCCTTCGGCGACGTGTACACCTTCGGCCCCACCTTCCGGGCAGAGAACTCCAACACCCAGCGCCACGCCGCCGAGTTCTGGATGATCGAGCCGGAGATGGCCTTCTGCGACCTGGAGGGGGACCTGCAGTGCATGGAGGCCATGGTGAAGTATATCATCACCACCGTGCTGGAGCGGTGCCCCCAGGAGCTGGAGTTTTTCAACAGCTTCGTGGACAAGGGGCTGCTGGACCGGCTGCGCCACGTGGCCGGCAGCGACTTCGCCCGGGTGACCTACACCGAGGCCATCGAGCTTCTGAAAAAGTCCGGCGCGGCGTTCAAGTTCCCCGTGGAGTGGGGCGTGGACCTGCAGACCGAGCATGAGCGGTACCTGACCGAGCAGATATACAAGCGGCCCGTGTTCGTCACGGACTACCCCAAGGAGATCAAGGCCTTCTACATGCGTCTGAACGACGACGGCAAGACCGTGGCCGCGGCGGACTGCCTGGTGCCGGGCATCGGCGAGATCATCGGCGGCAGCCAGCGCGAGGAGCGGCTGGACGTGCTCACCGCCCGGATGGCCGAGCTGGGCCTGAAGGAGGCCGACTACTGGTGGTACCTGGACCTGCGGCGCTACGGCTCCTGCCGCCACGCCGGGTTCGGCCTGGGCTTCGAGCGGATGGTGATGTATCTCACCGGCATCAGCAACATCCGGGATGTGGAGCTCCACCCCCGCACCGTGGGCAACGCGGAATTCTAAAGAAAATATGGCAGCGCCCGGGGCTTCCGCCCCGGGCGCTCTTTCTATACGGAAAAATACTTCTCCCGGTAGGCCCGGGGCGTGAGGCCCGTCCGGGCCCGGAACGCCCGGATGAAGTGGCTCTGGGAGCTGAAGGCCAGGATGGCGCCGATGTCCGCGCAGGAGTAGTCAGAAAACTTCAGCATGTTCCCCG
>CANQIH010000168.1 GCA_947624035.1 uncultured Oscillospiraceae bacterium
AAGAACCAGATCGTGATGTCCAGAAGGCCCAGGCCAACCACCACGAAGCCCATGACGGAGCCGGCGGAGAAGGCGATGTTCAGGCCGCGGTTCAGGCTCTCGCTGGCGGCGTTGGCGGTACGGGCGTTGGCGTTGGTGGCGATCTTCATGCCGATGAAGCCGGCCAGGACGGACCAGATGCCGCCGGTCAGGTACGCGATGGGCGTCACCTTGGGGATCATCTTGCCGTTAGAGGCAAAGGCCATGATCAGAAGGATCACGAACACCACGCAGAACACCTTTGCAACGGTGGTATACTGTGCCTTCAGGTAGGCGTTGGCGCCCTCCCGAATGGCGGCGGCCAGCTTCACCATCTTGGGGTTGCCCTCAGAGGCGCGCATGACCTTGCTTCTCTGGAGCCAGGCAAAGACGAGGGCCACAGCGGCGCCCACGAAGCCGACCCAGAACATGTTTTGGATCATGGGGTATCACTCCTATTCAAAATAGATTTTCCAGGGATCCTAACTCCAGTATAATATACTTAAAACCCGCAATTTTCAAACTATTTTTCGCCGTTTCGCCCCGTTTTCAGCTTTTTGTAGAATGTGGCAAATGGGGACAAAATTGACCCTGTCCGGCTTGTTAAAAACACTAAACCGGCGCCGGAGATGAGGGACCCGGCGGGCGGGGAAAAGGGGTCCGGTCTTTTCGCGCCGTTTTGCCTTGACAGAGGCAGGGCGGCGCACTATAATATATAAAAATTTTTATGGACTGGAGCTGGGAGCCATGGCCAAGCTTTCAAAAAAGGAAAACGCCCTCCAGGCGGTGAAGTTCACCCTGTTCTCCATCTCGGCGGGCGTCATCCAGATCATCGCCTCCGCGCTGCTGCACGAGCTGACGGGCCTGCCGGACTGGGCCGACTACCTCATCGGCCTCGTGCTGTCGGTGCTGTGGAACTTCACGCTGAACCGGGAGTTCACCTTCAAGTCCGCCAACAACGTGCCGGTGGCCATGGCGAAGGTGTTCGCCTTCTACTGCGTGTTCACGCCGGCGTCCACCTGGCTCATGGACTATCTGACCGGCACGGCGGCGTGGCCCTACTATCTGGCCCAGGCGGTGATCATGATCACGAATTTCGTCACGGAATTTCTCTACGACCGGTTCGTGGTGTTCCGGGGGTCAATCAATACAAACGCCCGCGCCCAACGGCAGGCCAAATAATTGCAGAATCGACAAATGCGCGGGGAATTCCCCCCGCGCATTTTTCTTTTTATTGAAAAAGCGAACTGGATATATTATAATTAACTGATTATTTGCAGCCAGTTGGAACATTTTTTGCCAAAAGGGAGTCTTGAACTATGGACGCTGCCATCGAGACCTTGAAGCGCTGGGTCGCGGAGAGCGGCAACATCGTGTTTTTCGGCGGCGCGGGCGTGTCCACGGAGAGCGGCATCCCCGATTTCCGCAGCGTGGACGGGCTCTATAACCAGAAATGGGCCTACCCGCCGGAGACCATTTTGTCCCACAGCTTTTTTGAGCGGGACCCGGAGGAATTCTACCGGTTCTACCACGAGAAGCTGGTCATCCACGGCGCCAAGCCCAACGCCGCCCACCTGCGCCTGGCGGAGCTGGAGCGGGAGGGGAAGCTCAAAGCCATCCTGACCCAGAACATCGACGGCCTCCACCAGGCCGCCGGCAGCCGGGAGGTGCTGGAGCTGCACGGCTCCACCCACCGGTGCTACTGCGCCCGGTGCGGGAAGGTATACCCCGAGACGTACATCAACGACTGCGAGGGAGTGCCCAAGTGCTCCTGCGGCGGCGTCGTCCGGCCGGACGTGGTGCTCTACGAGGAGTCCCTGGACGAGGACGTTCTGCGCCGCAGCGTCATGTACATCTCCCGGGCGGACATGCTCATCATCGGCGGGACCAGCCTGGCCGTGTACCCGGCGGCGGGCCTCATCAACTACTACCGGGGCCATAAGCTGGTCCTGGTGAACCGGGGCGTCACCCCCCGGGACGGGGAGGCGGACCTGATCGTCCGGGGCAACATCGGCCAGGTGTTCTCCCAGATATGACGGCGGAGGTCCTGGGCGTCCGCTTCGACGGCCTCACGATAGACGGGGCCGTGGACAGGGCCCTGGCGCTGATGGAGCGGCGGGGCAGCGCCTATGTGTGCACGCCCAACCCGGAGATCGTCTGGCAGTGCCGTAAGGACGCCGCCCTGCGGGCCGCCATCGCCCACGCGGACATGACCCTGGCCGACGGCATCGGCGTGGTGTGGGCCTCCCGGGTCCTGGGCACGCCCCTGCCGGAGCGGGCGGCGGGCTACGACTTTCTGCTGGCGCTGCTGGCCCGGTTCCGTGGCCGGGTCTTCATCCTGGGCGGAAAGCCCGGCGTGGCAGAGGACGCCGCCGCGGCCATCGGCCGGCGGTTCCCGGCGGTGACCGTCTGCGGGTGCCTGCACGGGTACTTCGACGACGGGGACGCCGCCCTGGAGGCCATCGCCGCCGCGGCGCCGGACCTTTTGCTGGTGTGCCTGGGCTCTCCCAGGCAGGAGATATGGATGCAGGCCAACCGGGACCGGCTCCAGGTGGGCCTGATGGCCGGGCTGGGCGGATGCCTGGACGTGCTCAGCGGCCGGACCCGCCGGGCGCCGGAGCGCTGGATACGGGCCGGGCTGGAGTGGCTGTACCGGTTATTGCAGCAGCCGGGGCGGATCGTGCGCCAGGCACGGCTGCCCCTGTTCGTCCTGGCCGTGCTGGCGGAGAGGGCGAAGCAAAAAAGAAGGGACTCATAAGAGCCCCTTCCCATAGGATCGACCTGTCCTCGCGGATCAGTTGTTGCAGCCGCAGCCACAGCCGCAGCCGCAGCCGTTGTTGTTGTCGTTGCAGCCGCAGCCGCAGCCGTAGCCGCCGTTGCCGGCGAACAGGAGGATGAGGATGATAATGATCCAGAGCCAGTAGTTATTGCAAAGCATATTTGAAACCCTTTCTCCGCGCTGGTCGTTTCGTGGCCGCCGCCTGCGCGGCCTGGCGTTCGCGGCGCGCCGTTTCCACGTCATACTATGTTCGATACCACCGATCCGTGACAGGACTGTAAGGAGCGTTTTCATGGCAGACAGAACCCCAAAAGATCGCAGCGGCGATCTCTACTACGACGAGGGCGGGGGCTATCCCCAGGAGGGCCTGGCGGCCTGGTCCTCCCAGGCGGACAAGCCCGCGCCGGTGAAAAAGAAAAAGATGAGCCGCCACGCCATCCGCAAGGCCCAGAAGCGGGCTCTGGCCAACTCCGAGAACCTTCTCCGGGAAGCGCCCACCATCGGGCGGAAGCTCCACGGCGGGAAGATGCTGGTCTACGACTCTGAGCTGGACGAGATCGATTACAGCGACCCGGACGACGTGCCGGAGATCCGGGACTATATGCCCATCCGGTTCAGCCGCCACGGCCGTCTGGGCGTGGGCGGCGGCGTGATGTACGCCCTGTTCGTCATCAGCGTCAGCATCATTTTGGCATGTCTGGCCTGGATGTGCGCGGCGGACGTGCTGGCTTTGAATAAGGAGTACGTGGAGAAGGTGGTGGTCATCGAGGAGTATGAGCCCACCGGCGACATGCCCGAGACGGTCACCTTGAAAAACGACGACGGCACCGAGACGGAGGTCCCCATCCAGGTGGACATCGACCAGGTGGCCACGGCGCTGAAAAACGCCGGGATCATCGAGTACAAGTGGCTTTTCAAGATCTTCTCCCAGTTCTCCCACGCCAACATCAAGATGGACCCGGGCAGCTACAGCGTGTCCACGGAACTGGACTACCGGGCCCTGGTCACGAAGATGCAGTTCGGCTCCGACAGCCAGGAGACCACCAAGGTCACTTTCCCCGAGGGCATGACCCTGGACGCCATCTTTGAGCTTCTGGAGACAGAGAACGTCTGCAAGGCCGAGGACCTGTACGAGGCGGCGGCCAACTACGACTTCGACTACGACTTCCTGGAGGGCCGCCCCAAGGGCGACGCCCAGCGCCTGGAGGGATATCTGTTCCCGGACACCTATGAGTTCTACCAGGGCGAGGCGGCGGAGGTCACCATCAACCGCTTCCTGCGCAACCTGGACAGCAAGCTCACCGACGAGGTCCGCGCCGCCGCGGAGGCAAGAGGCCTGTCCATCCACGAGGTGCTGACCATCGCCTCCCTCATCGAGAAGGAGGCTGCCGGCGCCGAGGGCGAACGGGAGAACATGGCCTCGGCCATCTTCAACCGGCTGGCCGCCGACATGCCCCTGCAGATCGACGCCACGGTGAACTATGTGCTGGGCACCAGCACCCTGGACCTGACGCAGGAGCAGCTTGCCACCAACGACCCCTACAACACCTACGTGTACAAGGGGCTGCCCCCCGGGCCCATATGCAGCCCCGGCGCCGCCGCCATCAATGCGGCTGTGAATCCCGCCGACACGTACTATTACTACTGGTACTCCCTGGACGGCGAGACCCACTTCTTCTCCAGCTACGACGAGCAGCAGGCCTTTATCGCCAATCCCTATTAATCTGTCATCCATTGTAAATCAAGAGGTATAGAGCACATGAAAAAGAAATTCGGCGTAAACGAGCTGCGGGAGATGTTCCTGGCCTTCTTTGAGACCAAGGGCCACCTGCGGCTGCCCAGCTTCTCCCTGATCCCCCAGAACGACGCGAGCCTTCTGCTCATAAACTCCGGCATGGC
>CANQIH010000169.1 GCA_947624035.1 uncultured Oscillospiraceae bacterium
GCCGTGGGGCCGTCCGCCCCGCCGATGATGCCGATGCTGGCCGCCTCCGGGCCCGTGAAGCCCAGCAGGATGGCCCCGAAGAAGGCCACGAACACGCCCAGCTGGGCCGCCGCGCCCAGAAGCAGGCTCTTGGGGTAGGCCAGCAGCGGGCCGAAGTCCGTCATGGCCCCCACGCCCAGGAAGATCAGGGAGGGGTACACGCCGGCCTTCACGCCGATGTAGAAGATGTCCAGAAGCCCGCCCTCGTGGATGATGTCCGTGAAGCTCAGGTGCTCCAGTACCTCCCCCGCCGCGGTGGTGTAGGAGGTCCCGGCCACGTAGGCGTCCCACATGTCCAGGTGGTACATCCCCGCCCCGGGCAGGTTCGTCAGCAGGCACCCGAAGGCGATGCCCACCAGCAGCAGGGGCTCGAACTTCTTCACGATGCCTAAGTACAGCAGTACGCAGGCGATGGCGATCATGATGAGGTTTTTCCAGCCTCCCGCCGCCAGGAACCCGGCAAAGCCCGACTCGGAGGCCAGCTTGCCGAGGGTCTCAAGTATGTTCATGCTGCCCTCCTCACGCGATGACGGCGAGGACGGCGCCGGTCTCCACCACCGCGCCCTTGGTCACCAAGATCTGGGCCACGGACCCGGCCTTGGGGGAGACGATCTCGTTCTCCATCTTCATGGCCTCCAGGATGATGAGCACCTCGCCCTCCTTGACCTGCTGGCCGGGGGAGACAAGTATCTTCAGGATGTTGCCGGGCATGGGGGAGGTGACGGGCTCGCCGGCGGCCACGGCCTGGGCCGGCGCGGGCGCCGGTGCGGCGGCAGCAGGAGCAGCGGCCACAGGAGCAGCCGCAGCGGCAGGAGCGGCGGGCGCCGGGGCGTAGGCCTCGTACTCGTCCACCAGCATGGCGGTGTCGGTGTCCACCTCGACCTCATAGGTCCGGCCGTTCAGGGTGACTTTGTACTTCATTTATCCTTGACCTCCTTAATGGAACGGAAACGCAGTTCGTTGATGGGCTTGCCAAGCCTGTGGGCCACGATGGCCATGATGAGGGCCGCGTCCTTCGGGTCCACGTCGTGGAGCTTCAGCTCGCCGGCGGTACCCTTGGCCTTGGGTCTCTCCACCGGCGCGGGCGCGGGCGTCGCGGGGGCAGCGGGAGCCGCAGCGGTTTCAGTCTTCTTCCGGCTGTTCATCATGATCCTGCCCATGACGGTCACCACCACCAGCAGCAGCACGATCCCGAAAAACACCACGAGGTAACCCGTCACCGCGATGAGACCGCCGGTCCCCACGCCGGGATGGAGCAACGTTTCATTCATGCCGCTCCCTCCTCACATTTCCTCGATGGCATACTTCACCACGTTGTCCTCCGCCGCCTGGCGCTTCTCAAAGAAGGCCTCCGCCAGCTGCGGGAAGGCGATGTAGCTCAGCACGTCCTCGTCGCTCCGGGCCGTGTCGCCCAGCTCCGCCTTGGTCTTCTCAAAGGCGGGGGGCAGGGTGTCCGCGTACCGGCCGGTCAGGGGCTTCTCGTCCCCAAGAATGAGCTTCTGCACATCCGGGTCGATGGGCGCCGGGGTCCTGCCGTACTCGCCCCGGCAGTAGGCCTTCACCTCGTTGGATACTTTCTTATAGCGCTCGCCCTGCAGCACGTTCGTCACCGCCTGCACGCCCACCATCTGGCTGGTGGGCGTCACCAGGGGCGGATAGCCCAGGTCCTTGCGGACCTTCGGGGTCTCCGCCAGGGCCTCGTCCAGCCGGTCCAGCGCGTTCATGGTCTTCAGCTGGCTCAGGAGGTTCGACAGCATTCCCCCCGGCACCTGGTAGGTCAGGCACTGGGTGTCCGTGGCCATGCTCTTCGGCATCAGGGTCCCGTCCGCGATGAAGCCGTCCCGCACGGGCTTGAAGTAGTCCGCTACTTCCTTGAGCACCGCGTCGTCCAGGTCCACCTGGTAGCCCAGCTGCCGCAGGGCGTAGGCCAGGGTGTCCGTGGACGCCTGGCTGGTGCCGCCGGAGAAGGGCGGCGTGGCCGTGTCGATGATGTCGGCTCCCGCCTCCACGGACTTCAGAAGCGTCATGAACGCGAGGCCGGTGGTGCAGTGGGTGTGCACGTCCACGGGCAGGTCCACCGCGTCCTTGATGGCGCTGACCAGGTCGTAGGCCTCCTGGGGCCCCATGATGCCGGCCATGTCCTTGATGCAGATGGTGGCGCAGCCCATGGCCTTGAGCTCCTTCACCATCTTCACGTAGTTTTCCAGGGTATGCACCGGAGAGGTGGTGTAGGAGATGGCGCCGGAGGCGATGGCCCCGCACTTCACCGTCTCCTCCACGGCCACCTTCAGGTTGTCCGTGTCGTTGAGGGCGTCAAAGATGCGGATGATGTCGATGCCGTTTTTGACGGCGTGCTGGACGAACTTGCGTACCACGTCGTCCGGGTAGTGCTTGTAGCCCAGGATGTTCTGGCCCCGGAGCAGCATCTGGAGCTTGGTGTTGGGCATGTGGGCGCGGATCTTGCGCAGCCGCTCCCAGGGGTCCTCGTTCAGATACCGCAGGCAGACGTCGAAGGTGGCGCCGCCCCAGCACTCCACCGAATAGTACCCCGCCTTGTCCATGGTCTCCAGGATGGGCTCGAACTTGTCGTAGGGCAGCCGGGTCGCCATCAAAGACTGATTCGCGTCCCGCAGCACCGTCTCTACGAATTGCACCTTGTGCATAAACATACCTCCTGTATTGTTTGGTTACTTTATCTATCCAAGCCTAAACATAAAAACACATTCTAATTATACAAATTCGCTCCGGGATAGTCAAGGACTGTGCAAAAAAGGCACGGTCTCCCGTGCCTTCAGTCTGTCAAAGATACTTCTTTGACAGACTGAAAGCCGAGTATTTCCTGCCGTCAAAGCCGTCATGAAATACTGCCGCTGCGCAGCGCAAATGTGAGCATTTGCCGGCTTTTGATCCCATTTGAGGCGGGGCTCCGCCCCCCTCAAGCTCCCCCTGCATCATCTTAGCGTAAGCGTTTTTGACAAGCTCAAGGCACAGTCTCCTGTGCCCATTCATGTTCATGCGCTTATTCGCCGCACCAGTTACAGGGCGTATAGCCCATGGCGATCAGCTCGTCCCGCGTGCCTATGTATATCTCCCGCCTGCTCCCGTCCATCTGCGCCGCGCTCAGGCAGAACATCCGGTGGAACTTTTTGGTGTTCGTATTCAGGATGAACGCCGTCTCCTCACCGGCGGGCGCGGCCGGCTCCACAACGGCTGGCCCCGGCGCCAGCGTGCCGGCGTCCTGGCCCCTCTCCACCGAGAAGGAGACGCTTTTTCCGTCGCTGGTACACACCACCGTGCCCTGCAGGTCCGTCCGGTATACGCGCACCCCCGCATCCCGCAGCCGCCGCAGCAGCGACGGGGCCGGGTGGCCGTTTTCATTGCCTTGCCCCACCGGGATCACGGCGTAGTCCGGGTCCACCGCCTGCAGAAACGACGCCGTGGTGGAAAAGGCGCTGCCGTGGTGCCCGGCCTTCAGGACCGTGCTCTTCACCGTGCGTCCCGACGCCAGGATGGTCTGCTCCTCGTCGTCCTCGCAGTCGCCGGTGAACAGAAATGACGTGTCCCCATACTGCACCCGGAGCACGATGGAAAGGTCGTTCGTATAGGGGGTACCCCTGTCGATGGGGCCCAGGACCTCCACCGCGGCGCTGCCAAGGGTGAACGTGTCGCCGGGCTCCGGGACGGTGATGGCCACGTCCTGGAGGGCGAGGTAGGTCTGGAAGGTCTTGAAAAAGACGGTGTCGTTCTCATCCACAGGCGACAGCACACGGCGCACCCGGGCATAGTTCATGGCGCCGGGCAGCCCGCCCATGTGGTCCTCGTGGGGGTGGGTCGCCACGATGTACTGGAGTTCATCCACGCCAAGGCCGCGCAGATACATGTATATCTGTCCGGCGTCCTCCTTGTTCCCGCCGTCGATCAGCATGGCCTCGCCGTCGCACACGATGAGCGACGCGTCCGCCTCGCCCACATCGATGTAATGTACGGCAAATCCGGGTTCGGCCGCCTCCGCTTCTGCTGCCGGTGCTGAGGGAGAGGGCGCCTCCATGAGCTTCTCGATGAGGGCCACGCCCTGCCCGGCCAGATATCCTTTTGCGAAATATGTCCCCGCCGCCAGCGCTGCCAGCAGCACGGCTGCCAGGATCAGCAGGGACCTTTTTACTCTTGTTTTCCGGGCGGCGGGCGGCTTATATGGCTTGGATCTGCGCCGGGAACGCCAGAGGCGTCTTTTCATGACCATGATCTCCCTATCAGAAAGGATACTATTACCAGTCGATGGTGCCGGGGGTGGCGATCTCCTCCATGACGTTGGTGCAGGCCACGGTGCCGTCAGGCCGCCGCTTGCAGACCAGGGAGGGCTCTGTGAGCTCCGGGATGCCGTCCACAGCACCGGCGGCGAAGTCCGCCATCTTCTCCCGGGCGGTGTCCAGCCGGGCCATGACGCCGCCCAGCCGGACCTCGATGACCTCGAAGCCGTTGGGCTTGTTGGTGCTCTCCCAGAGC
>CANQIH010000170.1 GCA_947624035.1 uncultured Oscillospiraceae bacterium
TCACCCACGAGATGGGCTTTGCCAAGGAGGTGGGCGACCGGGTGCTGTTCATGGAGGACGGCATCATCATGGAGCAGGCGCCCCCGGCGGAGTTCTTCTCCCACCCCAAGACCGAGCGCGCCCAGTCCTTCCTGGCCAAGGTGCTGATATAAACATAGACCCCCGCCGCATCCGCGGCGGGGGTCTATGTTTATATCATTTATCCATTATTTATAATTGCCGCTATCACTCGATCGATGCTTGTCTCCAAAGTTTTCTCACCCCAGCCGAGCTCCCAATCATCTCCGGAACCGGAATCTGATATTACATAGATCCCGGCAGCGCGGCAAGAGCGGAATTTTGCTGCTGCAAACAAACCTGCGCCCTCCATTTCAACGCAAAGAACGCCCTTATTTTCATAATATTTTGCACTCCAGTTTGGTTGAACATAGCCCGCATCGGTAGTCCGATGGAACCCCCTGCGGTATGCGATCCCATTTACGTCCATCTCCTTGCAGAGCCGATCTGTAAGCTCCTTATCTGATCGAACCATCTCCTCATTGCAGCCGTACAAACCCGCGACCGCCGTATCATGAAAGGCTCCGTCGGTGATCACCACATCTCCGATATGCGTCCCCGGATATCCTCCTGCAAACCCTACATGAATAAGTTCTACCGCTCCCGCGGCCATCAGATCCTCGGCTTGCGTTGCTATTCCCGGCGAACACATCTCACCTTTTACAAATCCGACCGAACGGTCATGGCCCATGACATAGACCTCGCCGCCCACATGATAGGTGAGCGTTCCTGCATTTTTTGAAATCATCGTATCGTACAGACCGTCTGCAAGAAGGTATAATCTTTGGGGAAAGATCTTTCGGAGTTCATCCAGATCGATTCCCTGCAATTCCATTTCTCGTCTTACAAGCTGAGACGGAGCATTATATTCATTTGGGTCTATAGGAAATCTATTCCTGCGCATTATCTCATACGTCAGCACTTTATCATCCTCAAGTTGGATCTCCTCATATTTCTTGGTGATATACCCACGGTCGTGATAGAATTTTCCTGCAGGAAGCGAAGAATCCAACCACACAGCACCATGATCCTTTATGATCTCAGCTTCAAGATGATCCATGATCAGAGTACCGATTCCTTGTCCTTGAAGCTGCGGCAATACGAATAACCGTTTAATATGGTCTCCGTCCAATGTGCCTGTTCCAATCACATCATTCTCATGGACAGCGACATACACTTTTCCTTTTAAAATATCGGATGAAATATTCTCTTTGCTGTGGAGTTCCAAAAAGAATTTGACCGCTTCATCAGAATAGTATTTTTTGTATATACTTTTAATTGTTGTCTGAACAAGCTCATATATATCAAAAGCCACATTCATATCTGCTTTGATGATTTCCTGTTTAACGGTCTGTTTTTGTATCATATGATACCTTTCACCTCACAATTTCCAACCATACTAAGCGTTCGTCCAGACCGTGCCCTCCCGGACCGTGACCATGGTCCTGGGAGGGCACACTCTGTCCTCACTACCGTTATCTCCGCAGCGGGCCGCGACAAGCAAAAAGCCCCTTGGCTCCCCCTGGGGGGGAGCTGGCGAGCGGAGCGAGCCTGAAGGGGGAACCCTCAGAGCTCTCACTCCTCCTCCGGCGCGTCTATTACAGGCAGTCTTACCGTGAACACCGCGCCGCCCTCGGGGCGGTTGGCGGCGGCGATGGTGCCCTTGTGGTTCTCCACGATCTTCTGGCATATGGTGAGACCAAGGCCCGTGCCGTCCTGCCCCTTGGTGGTGTAGAACGGGTCATAAAGGTTTTCCATGGTGCCCGGCGGGATGCCCGGGCCCGTGTCGCTGACGGTGATCACGGCGTAGCCGGGGCCGGGGCGTTCCTCCCGGGCCAGGGCCACGGTGAGGGTCCCCCCCGTGTCCTTCATGGCCTGGCAGGCGTTGATGCAGATGTTCAGGATCACCTGGCTGAGCATCTGCTCGTCGCCGGAGACGTACAGCGGCTGGTCCGGCAGCTCTGTTTTGAGCTCGATGGGCGACACCCGCACCAGGGTGGACATATCGGCCGTGCGCTGCACCAGGCCGCCCAGCTCCACGGGCACGAACTGGCCGTCCCCCTTGCGGCTGAGGCCGGACATGCGCTTGAGGATGGTCCGGGCCTTCTCCGACGCCTCGTAGATGTCCAGGGCGTTCTCGAACTGGGGCGAGTCCTCCTGGTCGGCCAGGGACTCCAGCAGGAGCATGCTCTGACCCATGATGGGCGTGAGAAGGTTATTGAACTCGTGGGCGATGCCGGATGTCATGACGCCCAGCTCCTGGAGCCGCTCGGCGTGGGCGATGCTCTGCTGCTGGCGGTTGATCTCCTCCATGGCCTGGGCCCGCTCCCGGGCGGCGGACAGCTCGATGGAGTTCTTTTTGATGAGGACCACGAGCCAGCCAACCAGGCCGCCCAGCAGCAGGAAGCTGGCCACCACCTCGGCGCCCACCCCCGCCACCCGGGAGAAGGTGGCGTTCAGGAGCCCGTCGAACTCCCGCAGGTTCACGGCGGCGCCCATCACGAAGCAGCCCTGGGACAGGCTCATGGGGAACGTGACCACCAGCGTGTCCGCGGCCTCGCCGCTCTCATCCCAGCAGTATTGGTAGACGCTGTACTCCTCCGGGGGCACGAGCTCGCTCTTCGCCACCGCCTCCAGCGAGGTCATGTCCACGCCGGGATAGGCCTTTGCCAGCTGCTCCGCGGTCCCGGTAAAGACCACTCCGTCCCGGACAGAGCAGAACAGGCGCAGGTCGCTGTCCATCATGAAGAGATAGCCGTTCCGCCCCACCCGGGCGGCGCTCTCGGCGGAGCCGAACACGTCGTCCGCCGTCACAGCCAGCTCATAGGTCAGGCCCTCTTCCGACGTGGCGGTGAAGATGAACCACATGGTCCCGTCCGGGCCCTGCCGGAGGGCGATGCCGTCGTCCACCGGCCTGTCCTCCCCGGTGCGGGCCGGGAAGATGCCGCCGGTGGTGGCGACGGCCTCGTCCCCGTCGTACACCGTGACGTGATAGGTCCCCTTGGCCCGGTCCACCAGCTGCTGCAGCGGGGCCGGGTCACCGGCTAAATAGGCGGCCTCCGGCCCGGTGAATTCCGGCCGCCGGATCATCTCGTTCATGTTGGGACCGAAGCTCTGCAGATACCAGATGAACCCCCGGCCGGTGGAGCCGACCACGCTGCTGAGGTGCTGGCTCTCATAGCCCATCACGTCCTCGCGATACTTGTCGTACAGCACGTGCAGCCGCGCCAGGCCCGACGCCATCAGCACCACCGCCAGAATGGCCGTCAAAATTGCACAAAAAAACCGCTTTCGTCTCATATTCGTCTCATATTTTCCCTCTTTGCAATTTGCGGGATTTCATGTATAATGAATAAACCGCGTATCTACCGTATGATTTTAGGTCATATGCCGGCCTCTTGTCAACAGTGGAGCGTCACACCAAAGGAGGACGACTCATGCAGCCCAAGGCCCTTATCGTCGAGGACGACGACGCCGTAAGAAACACACTCACAAAGGTGCTCACCAGCAGCGGCATCCAGTCCATCGCCACCGCATCCGGCCAGAAGGCGCTGGAGGCCATCGAACGGGACGCCTTTGACGTTCTGCTGCTGGACATCAACCTGGACGGGATGGACGGCTTTGAGGTCATCCGCACCCTGCGCAGCCAGGGCAGCCGCATCCCCGTGATGGTGGTCAGCGGCCGGACCGAGGACGTGGACATGCTCTACGGCCTGGAGATCGGCGCGGACGACTACATCACCAAGCCCTTCAACCCCGTGACCCTGGCCGCGAAGGTAAAGTCCCTCATCCGCCGGTGTCAGAACTCCGGCGCGGGCGCGCCCATCGAGGCCGGCCCCTTCCGCTTCGACAACGAGACGCTGAAGCTGTTCAAAAACGGCGTGGAGCTGTCCCTCTCCGCCAAGGAGAGCGCCATCATGAAGCTCTTCCTGGACAACCCCAACCGCATCTTCTCCAAGTCCAGCCTCTATGACCTCATCTGGGGCTCCAACACCACCGACGACAACGCCATCGTGGTCTACATCAACCGCCTGCGCAACAAGATAGAGACAGACCCCAGCCACCCCGTACACATCCAGACCGTCCGTGGCCTGGGATACCGCTTCGTCCCCTGATCTCCCTTCGTTTTCTTGCCCAAAAACCGCCCTGTCGCTATCGTCACAGCGCACAAATCATACAAACATTTTTGTTCATATTGACTTTTATTTACAGACTTATTATATTATTTGATATCCATTAGTTTAATATAATACCTGTCTTTAAAAGCCGATCGAACAATGGTCATCGTCTTCAGCACGGCCTTGCTCCCTGACGCGGGCCGTGTTTTTATTTCGCTTTTCGCTGCCGGCTCCGCCGGCTCGGAAATAGATTTTTTGAAAGAGGTAGATACGGCGCGTTGTAAAATGAAGTTGCAATACCCCACTGGGTAAAAGTTTTCAAAAAAGAAAATCCATAGTGACAAAT
>CANQIH010000171.1 GCA_947624035.1 uncultured Oscillospiraceae bacterium
AGCCTTGGCGCGTCGGCACAATATAACGATAACGCAGTCGATACCATTGTATCAAACTGCGTTACCAGTTATGGTGGGGGAAGGTGGATTCGAACCACCGAAGGCATTGCCAGCAGATTTACAGTCTGTCCCCTTTGGCCACTCGGGAATTCCCCCATATTCACTTCGCCGGCAAGCACTGGAGCTGGTAGACGGACTCGAACCCCCGACCTGCTGATTACAAATCAGCTGCTCTACCAACTGAGCTATACCAGCGGATCTTGCCAGCTGTGATACTGTAACACAAAAGCCGCCGCTTGTCAATGGGCATTTTGAAAAAACCTCAAACCGCTGTGGCAGCGGGGATTTTCTGTTTACAAAAAATTCTCGCTCGTATATAATATGGAAGGTTATGCCCCATCACAGTCATCGTCAACAGGAATCGGAGGATCGCAATGGAACAACTGCGCTTTTGCGACATACTGGCCAGCCTGCGCCGGGAAAAAGGCATCTCCCAGCGGAAGGCGGCAGCAGATCTGCACATATCCCAGGCTCTCCTGAGCCACTATGAGAACGGCGCCCGGGAGCCGGGCCTGGCCTTCGTGTGCCGGGCCTGCGACTACTACGCCGTGACGGCGGACTACTTACTGGGCCGCGGCGGCGAGGGCGACACGCCCCACATCGGGCCGGAGACCTTCCGGCAGCTGGCACAGCAGCTCCGGCAGCTGGCCGATCAGGCTGAAAGCTACGTGAAATGAAACAGGAAAACATCCGCAATTTCTCCATCATCGCCCACATCGACCACGGCAAATCTACCCTGTCGGACCGGCTCATCGAGCTGTGCGGCGCGGTGGACGCCCGCCTCATGGAGGACCAGATCCTGGACAACATGGATCTGGAGCGCGAGCGCGGCATCACCATCAAGGCCCGGGCCGTGACGCTGAACTGGAAGGACTACCAGCTCAACCTCATCGACACCCCGGGGCACGTGGACTTCAACTACGAGGTGAGCCGCTCCCTGGCCGCCTGCGAGGGGGCCATCCTGGTGGTGGACGCCTCCCAGGGCGTGGAGGCCCAGACCCTGGCCAACACGTACATGGCCATGGAGCATGACCTGGAGATATTGCCGGTGATCAACAAGATCGACCTGCCCGCCGCCGACCCCGCCCGGGTCAAGACGGAGGTGGAGGACATCATCGGCATCCCCGCCATGGACGCGCCGGAGATCTCCGCCAAAAACGGCGTCAACATCCAGGCGGTGCTGGATGGCATCCTGGAGACGGTCCCGCCCCCCAAGGGGGACCCCAAGGCGCCGCTGAAGGCGTTGGTGTTCGACAGCCAGTACGACAGCTACCGGGGCGTCATCGTCCTGGTGCGGCTGAAGGACGGCGTCCTCTCCAAGGACATGGACGTGCAGTTCATGGCCACCGGCGCCACCTATAAGGTGGTGGAGGTGGGCCATCTGCTGCCCACCCGGTTCGACCCCTGCGACAGCCTATCCGCCGGGGAGGTGGGCTATTTCACCGCCAGCATCAAGAACGTCCGGGACACCCGCATAGGCGACACGGTCACCGGCGCGGCGGACCCGGCGGGGGAGCCCCTGCCCGGCTACCGGCCCGCCCGGAGCATGGTCTACTGCGGCATCTACACCGAGGACGGGTCCAAGTACCCCGACCTGCGGGACGCCCTGGAAAAGCTCCAGCTCAACGACGCCAGCATGGCCTTTGAGCCCGAGTCCTCCGTGGCGTTGGGCTTCGGCTTCCGGTGCGGCTTTCTGGGCATGCTCCACCTGGAGATCGTCCAGGAGCGGCTGGAGCGGGAGTTCGACCTGGACCTGGTGACCACGCTGCCCTCCGTCATCTACGAGATCGAGATGACCGACGGCACGGTGAAGTACGTGGACAACCCCCACAACTACCCGGAGCCCTCCGCCATCGCCGAGGCCCGGGAGCCCTACGTGAACATGACCATCATCACGCCCCAGGAGTTCGTGGGCAACATCATGCCCCTGTGCCAGGACCGGCGGGGGATATACAAGGGCCTGCAGTATCTGGACCAGCGGCTGGTGGAGCTCAGCTACGAGATGCCCCTGGGCGAGATCATCTACGACTTTTTCGACACATTGAAGGCTCGCACCAAGGGCTACGCCTCCATGGACTATGAGTTTTCCTGCTACAAGCCCTCAGAACTCGTAAAGGTGGACCTTCTCTTAAACGGCGACCCGGTGGACGCCCTGAGCCTCATCGCCCACAGGGACAAGGCATACCCCCGGGCCCGGCGGCTGTGCGAAAAGCTCAAAGAGAACATCCCCCGGCAGCTATTCGAGGTGCCCATCCAGGCGGCCATCGGCGGGAAGATCATCGCCCGGGAGACGGTGAAGGCATTGCGCAAGGACGTGCTGGCCAAGTGCTACGGCGGCGACATCACCCGCAAGAAGAAGCTGCTGGAAAAGCAGAAGGAGGGCAAGAAGAAGATGCGCTCCCTGGGCAGCGTGCAGCTCCCCACGGAGGCGTTCCTGGCGGTCCTCAAGCTGGACGAATAAAGCAAAGATCAAGGCTGCCCGGCGCTGTGCGCCGGGCAGCCATTTTCTTTATTCACATCAGCGGGGCGGCCAGCTTCAATATGGCCCCGGCCAGCCGGGCGGTGAGCTTCCGCTTTTTCACGTCCTCGGCGGTCACCTCGTGGCATTCCGGGAAGGTGGCCTCAAAATCCGCCAGAATGTCCGCTATGGCGGGGGACTTATAGAGATAGGCCGCGCACTCAAAGTGCAGGTACAGGCTCCGGTAGTCCAGGTTGATGGTGCCCACCACGGCCTTCACGTCGTCGCTGACGAACACCTTGGAGTGGATGAACCCCGGCGTGTACTCGTAGATGCGCACCCCGGCGTCCAAAAGTTCGGGGTAGTGGCCCTTGGCCAGCAGGTTCGCGTACCGCTTGTCGGGGATGCCCGGCAATATGAGCCGCACGTCCACCCCCCGCCGGGCGGCGAAGGTCAGGGCCGCGGTCATCTCGCCGTCCAGGATGAGGTAGGGCGTCATGATGTACACGTAGTCCCTTGCCGTGGCCAGGATGTCCAGGTAGATCATCTCACCGGTGCGCTCGCTGTCCATGGGGCTGTCCCCGTAGGGGATCACGTACCCCAGGGCTGGGTCCCGCTCCTTGGCCGGCTCCGGGAGGTAGGGCTCATAGACCCGCTCCTTGTCCGCCACCTGCCACAGCCGCAGGAACATCACCGTCATGCTGCGCACGGCGTCGCCCCGGAGCATGATGGCGGCGTCCTTCCAGTGGCCGAACTTCTCCCGCTCGTTGATGTACTCGTCCGCCAGGTTCACGCCGCCGGTGAAGGCGGTGTGGCCGTCCACCACCACGATCTTCCGGTGGTCCCGGTTGTTGTAGGCCGTGGAGATGAAGGGCCGGATGGGGGCGAACACCCGGCAGCGGATGCCCATGGCCTCCAGCTTTTTGGGGTAGCTGTAGGGCAGGCGCAATATAGCACAGGTGCCGTCGTACAGCACCCGCACGTCCACGCCCTGGGCGGCCTTGCGCCGGAGGATATCCAGCACCCTGGCCCACATGTAGCCCTCCTCCACGATGAAGTACTCCAGGAAGATGAACCTCTCCGCGCTCTCCAGCCGGCGCAGAAGCTCCTCGAACTTGGCCTCGCCGGTGGGGAAGTAGGTGACGGCGGTGTTCTCGTAGACCGGGTAGCCGTTGGCCTCGCTGGCGTACCGGGCCAGGTTAAAAAGCCCCGGCTCCCGGTCCCGGATGCGCTGAGAAAGCCCCTCCGGCATGGCCATGTATCCCGCGCTCTCCCGTTTCATCTGGTGGAGGATGCGCTGCTCCCGGCGGTGGCCCAGGTCCAGGCTGATGAACAGATACAGAAGGATGCCGAACACCGGCGCCAGGGCGATGATGACGCACCAGGTCAGCTTGATGGTGGGGTCCTGCCGGGTGTTCAGAAGGTAGGCCAGGAATACCGCCGTGCCCACCCGGACGGCGGTGTTCACATAGAAGCTGTACTGCTGCAGCCAGACGAAGCCCAGAAGGACGAAGCCCAGCTGCACCAGGCACAGCAGCACGATCACCGCGCCGCGGCCGAACAGCACGTTCCACGCGCTCCGGCGCCGTATGGTGTCCCGGTTGATGTCCTTTTCCGGCATCGGGCTCCGCCTCCTTCCCCCGTTATAAATATATATTGCATATATATTGCCATTTAAACCAAAAAAAATCAACCCCCGCATCTTGACAAGCCTGTTTGCATATGCTAACATATGAACAATCATTCAGATGTTTGTTTGAAAGGAGCGGCAGCCATGGCGGAACACACCCACGACGACGTGGAGCAGTGCGCCTATCTGTGCGTCCACGAGGACACGGTGGCCCAGGTGCTGCGGGACATGCCGGACGACGAGACGCTGTACGATCTGGCGGAGCTTTTCAAGGTCTTTGCCGACTCCACCCGCATCAAGATATTATATGCGCTGTTCGAGGCGGAGCTGTGCGTG
>CANQIH010000172.1 GCA_947624035.1 uncultured Oscillospiraceae bacterium
CAAGCTGGGCCTGGCCACCCTGTGCATCGGCGGCGGCATGGGTGTCGCCACCATCTGGGAAAAATGTTAAGACGCTAAACAGAGCATAATAAGGCCGGGCGGGACGCCAAGTCCCGCCCGGTTTTTGTTGTTATTTCTGCCAAGCCCCTCGGCTCCCCCCTTCAGTCAGCGGACCGCAGGGCCGCTGACTGAAGGGGGGACCGGCAGTTGGTCAATAAACCAGCCTTTCCCCCTTCCGGCCGCCTCACTTCGTTCGGCGCCCACCTCCCCCCAAGGGGAGGCAAGGGGCTGGTCGGTGGACTTTATCCCAAGGGGAGGCAAGGGGTCTGGGAGGTAGCTGTGCGGCGGTCATCCTTACCCCAAGATCGCATCCGCGAAGGCCTCCAGCTCGGGGAGCTGGGCGTCCTTCAGGGAGGAGCGGACGGTGAACACCGGCTCCACCTGGGTGATGTTCTTCATGCCGGCCACCACTGCCTGCATGGTCCGGGCGGCGCTGGGGGCCCAGGAGCCGTTTTGCAGGAAGGCCACCTTCCGGTTCTGGTAGGCCTTGGCGGCCAGGTGGTGCAAAAAGTCGTCCATGGGTGGGAACACGCCGGCGTCATAGCTGGCCGCGGCCAGCACCAGGGTGTCGTACCGGAAGGCGTCCTCCACGGCCTCGGCCATATCGTCCCGGCTCAGGTCAGCCAGGGAGACCTTTTTCGCGCCCTTCTTCTCCAGGATATCCTTCAAAACCTCCGCGGCGTGCATGGTGTTGCCGTGGATGGAGGCACAGGCGATGAACACGCCCTCGTCCTCGGGCTGGTAGCTGCTCCAGGTCTGGTACTTTCCGATATAGTGGCCCAGGTCCTCCGTCAGGATGGGCCCGTGGAGCGGGCAGATGATCTTTATGGGCAGGGCCGCCGCCTTTTTCAGCAGGGTCTGGACCTGGGCGCCGTACTTGCCCACGATGTTGAAGTAGTACCGCCGGGCCTCGCAGTCCCAGGCCTCGCCGGCGTCCCGGGTACCGAACTTGCCGAAGGCGTCCGCGGAGAAGAGGATGCCCTCGCTGTCCTCAAAGCTCACCATAGCCTCCGGCCAGTGGACCATGGGCGCCAGCACGAACCGCAGCGTGTGGCTGCCCAGAGAGAGGGTGTCCCCCTCGCCCACGGTCACCAGCCGCTCCGGGGGCAGGGGCATGCAGGTGAACTGGCCCAGGAATGCGAAGGTCTTCTGGTTGCCCACCAGCTTCATGTCCGGGTACTTCTCCGCCAAAAGCTTCACGCCGGCGGAGTGGTCCGGCTCCATGTGGTGGATGACCAGATAGTCCGGGGCCCTGCCGTCCAGCGCCTCGGTGACATTGGCCAGCCACTGGTCCAGCACCCGCTTGTCGGCGGTGTCCAGCACGGCGGTCTTCTCGTCGAGGATGACGTAGGAGTTGTAGGCCATGCCGTTGGGCACGTGATACTGGCTCTCAAAGAGGTCGATGTCGTGGTCGTCCACGCCCACATAGGCCACGGACTTGGTGATATATTCCATGGAAAACACGCCCTTCCTGTGTGATTTTTTTCTCAATATAGCACCGCCGGCGCGGTTTGTAAAGGGGACTACTTCAGCGCGGCGAACACCGCCGCCTCCCGGACCCAGCCCATGAGCTCATCGTCTATCTCCTCCGGGGAGGCGATCAGCACGTGGTGGGTCCACCGCTCCGGGTAGGGCTCCGCGGCGGCGTCGATGCGGGGGCTGTCAAGCCTTCGCCGCAGGCCGAAGCTCACCGTGATGTACGTGTCCGGCCGCTGGGCTTTCTTTCGCACCGGCAGCAGGGAGACGAAGGCGAAATAGTGCTTGTTCCGAAAGGCGATCTGGGTCTTCTGCACCTTCACATCCACGCTGTCCACCTGGTCGAACACCTTCTGCGCAAAGACCTCATAGAGGGCCTGGGCCTCCGGCTTTTCCCGGAAGAAAAAGGCCAGGGCCTCGCCAAAGCTGTCTGGCATACCGCTCACTCCTTCCGGGCATATTATATCAGGCTGCGGGAGATTGTAAATTCATTTTTAAAAATGATGACAAATATTGCAAAATGGTTACACGAGTGCTATACTGTCTCTATCTCTATTCGAGAATGACCGCCCTCGGTCGTGAGGGCGCGGACAGGGGGAGACAGCATGAGGGACGACGGCCGGCGCAGACATTACTATCCCGAGGACGAGGCGGAGCCAGTAGGACGCCACGCGGCGCCGTCCCGGCGGCGTGAGCCAGCCTGGGAGGAAGAGCCGCCCCGGCGGCAGGAACCTGCCTGGGAGCAGGACGCCTATGACGAGCCTCTGTATGACGGGGATGCCTATGATCAGAGCGTCTACGAGGACGACGAGGATGTGTGGTACGAGGAGCCCCGGTATGAGGAGCCTCAGGCGCGGACCTTCCGCATGGACGAGAACGGCCGGGCCTACCGGGCAGACGCCCGGCAGCCGCAGCCGCGCCGCCGGGCCCCGGCGGCGGACAGTGAGCCCTGGCGGGACCGCGCGGCCCGGGAGCGGACCGTGCGCCGGGTGGAGGTCCAGCCGCCGGCATACCGCAGCCGCGGCGGCGGCCGGAAGGGGCAGAACGCGCTGCTCATCGTGCTCATCGTGGTGCTGGCCGGCGGCATGCTGTTCGCCGGCGGGAAGCTGCTGTCCATCTTCCTGAACTACCGCCGGGACCGCTCGGCCTACGACGATCTGGCCCACAGGGTCATCACCGGCCTGAAGGACGACGAGGAGGAGGACGACGCCCCGGAGGTCACCCCGCCCCCGGAGGAGGAGACCGCTCCGGCCGCGGCGCCCTACGCGGTGGACTGGAACTCCCTGAAATCCAGCAACAGCGACGTGGTGGCCTGGCTGATCTGCCCGGACACGCCCATCAACTACCCCATCGTCCAGACCTATGACAACGACTTCTACCTGCACCGGGGCTTTGACAAACAGACCAACACCAGCGGCACCCTGTTTGCCGACAAGGACTCGTCCCTGGGCATCACCCAGTCCAACTTCATCGTCTACGGCCACAACATGAAGGACGGCTCCATGTTCGCCGCGGTGGAGGACTATCTGGACCCCAATTTCTACGAGCGGCACCCCATCATGTATCTTCTCACGCCCAACGGGGACTATACCGTGGAACTCATCGCGGGGCACATCGTGGAGTCCACCGTGGACAACTACCCGGGCTACTTCTCCAGCGCGGGGGACTACAGCACCTACCTGAGCCTCATCACGTCCCAGTCCTCCTTCTACAGCCACTTCTCCCTCAGCACGGACTATCAGCTCATCACATTGTCCACCTGCGACTACTCAAACAACTATGTGGACCCCCGGTACCTGCTCCACGGGCTGCTGGTACCCATCCGGTAAACGAGAAAGGAACTATGGCAAACTGGCTTGAAGTGACCATCCCCGCCCACGGCGACCCTGAGGCGGTGTGCGATCAGCTCACCGGTCTGGGCCTGGAGGGCTTTCAGATCGAGGACGAGCGGGATTTTAAGGATTTTCTGGAGAACAACACTCAATATTGGGATTTCGTGGACGGCGGCCTGGAGGCCTCCATGGCCGGTGCCAGCCGGGTGAAGCTGTGGCTGGCGGACGACGGCGAGGGCCGGGCCACGGTGGCAAAGCTCCGGGAACAGGGGCTTTGCCCCTCCGTGAAGGAGGTGGCCGACGCCGACTGGGAGAACAACTGGCGGGACTACTACCAGCCCCTGGAGATCGGCGAGAGGCTGGCCATCGTCCCGGAGTGGCGGGAGTATGAAAACCAGGGCCGCATCCCCGTGCGGCTGGACCCGGGCCTGCTGTTCGGCACCGGGGACCACCCCACCACTCACATGTGCCTGGAGGCGGTGGAGCGGCTGGCGGCGGCCGGAGAGCCGGTGCTGGACCTGGGCTGCGGCAGCGGCATTTTGGGCATCGCCGCGGCGGTGCTGGGGGCCGGACCCATCACGGCTGTGGACGTGGACGAGAAGGCCCCGGACATCGTCCGAGCCAATGCGGCCCTGAACGGCGTGGACGGCGCCTTCACCGTGTACGTGGGCGACGTGGTGGCCGAGAGCCGCCTCCGGGCCAAGCTGGGCGGGGACTACGCCTTGGTGCTGGCCAACATCGTGGCCGATGTCATCATCCCCCTGGCGCCCCACGTGCCCGCCTTTCTGGCGGAGAACGGCGCCTTCGTCTGCTCCGGCATCATCGACGGCCGGGAGGATGAGGTGGCCGCGGCCCTGGAAAAGGCAGGGCTCACGGTCCGGGAGCATCACCATAAAGACGAGTGGCACTGCTTCGTCTGCGGCCTGGCGTCCTGAGAAAACCGAATGACAGACCCGCCGCGCCCATGAGGCGCGGCGGGTCCCTTAGGCTGTCAAAGAGCCTTCTTTGACAGCCTGAAAGCCGAGTATTTCCTGCCGTCAAAGCCGTCATGAAATACTGCCGCTGCGCGGCGCAAATGCGTCATTTGCCGGCTT
>CANQIH010000173.1 GCA_947624035.1 uncultured Oscillospiraceae bacterium
GGGATGGATGACGCCGTGGCCCCGGACCACCACGCCCTTTTCCACCAGGGGCGTGTTCAGCGGGTGCATGGCCGCGCCGATGAGCTGCCGGGCCGCCCCCGGCACCAGGCGGGTGTCCCCGTCCAGGCAGAGGATATACCGGGCGCGAAGCGCAGCCTCGTCCCCCGCCAGGCACTTGAGACGGCAAGGCCGCCCCTGAACATGCCGGGCCAGCTCCAGGATGGCGCCCCGCTTCCGCTCCCAGGGGGTATATACATGATCGGCGGCGTGCCAGGTCAGGTCCCGGGTCAGAAGGTAGAACCCGCCGCCGTAGGTCCCGTTCAGTCCGTCGATCTCCTTTTGCACCGCCCGGAGCCGGGCCTCCCCGCCGGGGGCCGGCAGGTCCTTCGCGTCGGGCAGGTCCGCCAGCAGGGCGAACAGCAGCTGCTCCCCGCAGTCCCGGTTGGCCAGCTTATACTGCTCCAGCCGCCGGGCCAGGCGGGGGCCGGTCTCGTCGTCGGTGAGCAGGGCCGACACGGCGCACACCGTCCGGCCATCAGGCCCCAGACCGTCCTCCAGCGCCAGCCGGGGCAGCCGCCGGGGCGGCGTCAGCCGCAGCAGCGCCGAGTCCAGGCCTACCCGCACAAGCTCCGAGAGAGGCAGCGCCGTCAAAAGGGCGGTACAGGCCGAGCCCGTCAGCCCGCCCGCGGCCGCGGCGAGACAGCCCGTGAGGCCGAACCGGGCGGCGATGTACCAGGCGCCGGTGCGCTCCACGGGCGGAAAGAGGTATTCGTGCAGACCGGCGTCCAACGCGGCTTGGGCCTCCTCCAGGGCGGTGCGGCCATGCTTTTTGGCAAGCCGCTGGACCCGGGTCCGATACAGGGCCCGGCTGGCCTCGTCCATGAGGGGGTACACGGCGTCCTGCCGCAGCAGGCCGTCCACCGGGTCGGAGGTCTCCAGGGCCTCGGTCAGGTCCAGGTCCGCCAGGGTCCGCAGGCCGGTGAACAGCTCCGCCGCCTGGGCGCTGTCCACGTCCGGCTCCGCCAGGGCGTACAGCACCGCCGCCCGCAGACCGGCCCCCACCAGGGCCGCCTCGCTCTCCGGCAGCTCGTCCGCCCGCCGGGCCCCGGTGAGGAAGGCCCCGATCCGCTCCTCGGTCACGGGCCCCGCTGCCACCAGATGGGCGCACAGGTCGATGAGCGCGGCCCCGTTGGGACCGCGCCGCAGCCGCCCGGCGGCTTTGAGCGCGCGGAGGGCCAGCTCGCCCTCCCGCCGGGCCAGATATTCGTTGTCGGCGTACCAGGCCGGGGCCTGGGGGTCTTTGCCTCTCTCATAGACCCGGCCCATGGCCTCCGAGAGGCGCCGGGCGGCGCTCCGGCCGGAGACGCCGCCTTTGATGGGGATGCTCCTGGCCGCTTGTTCGCCCCATCCGGCCAGGCGTTCGGTGCGTATCTTTTCCATACCTGGGATTTTTCCCGGACAGCGGGGGATATATACCACTGGTACATTGCCAGGCCCCTCGACCTTATAAAAACCGGAGCCGCATCGGTCTGCCGGCTCCGTCCCTCTCATGGTCAAACTTTTTCCTTGCATTTCCTTGCAGAATCGCTATAATTGATACATACAAGGCGACAAAGGCAGGCTACGGGATGCTGGTACCACCCCGCAGCCTTATGCAGGAGATTACGGCTCCTACACAGCGAAAGTCGCGCCCAGGGCTCATTATACCTATTCCCCTTGTTTTTCGCAAGAGGAACCGGTCATGGGTCTGGGTGTTGTGTCTGCGGTGTGGGGTTTTACCCTGCACCGCTTTTGTCGTCTTGGCGGGGAGTCCCGGGGGCCAGGTCTGTCTGGTGCCCCGAGGGCTCCCTGTCGAGGCGTCAAAACTGCCGCAAAGCGGCATAATTAAAGGAGGCACAACACCATATGAAGAAGAGAATCCTGTCCCTGGTCCTGGCGGCACTGACCCTGTTCGCGCTCTGCGCCCCGGCATTCGCCGCGGACGAGCCCGTAGACGAGCCCGCCGCCCCCGTGGCGGAGGAGGTCCCCGCTGTGGAGGAAGCGCCCGAGGCGGAGCCTGAGGACGCTCCCGCTGCCGAAGAGCCGGAGGCCGTCCCCGAGGAAGCTCCGGCCGAAGGGCCTGCTGAGGAGCCTGCTCCCGAGGAAGCTCCGGCGGAAGAGCCCGCTGAGGAGCCTGTTCCCGAGGAGGTCCCGGCGGAAGAGCCCGCTCCCGAGGAGGTCCCGGCGGAAGAGCCCGCTGAGGAGCCTGTTCCCGAGGAGGCCCCTGCCGAGGAGCCCGAGACCGTCGAGGCCGTCCCCGCCGACGAGCCCGAGGAGGCCGCGGCCACCAGCGGCACCTGCGGCGCCAATGTGAAGTGGTCCCTGTCCGCTGACGGCACCCTCACCATCTCCGGCACCGGCAAGATGGACGACTATTCCCTCATGTCTCCCGAAGAGATGCCCCCATGGTACAGCATGCAAACGTCGCCGGATGAAGTCACGCTGAACTCCACGATCAAGAAGATCGTGATCAAGAGCGGCGTCACCCACATCGGTGATTGGGCGTTTTCCTCGTGCGATAATGCGGCCAGCATCACCATCCCCGGCTCTGTCACCTCCATCGGCGAGAATGCGTTCAGTGGGTGCGACTTTACCAGCGTCACCATCCCGGAGAGCGTCACCTCCATCGGGGCCGGCGCATTTTATGCCTGCCACTCGCTGACCAGCGTCAACATCCCCAAAGGCGTCAAGGTCATTGAAGACAGCCTCTTTTATGGCTGCCTTGCCGTGAAATCCATCACCATCCCCAACGGCGTCACCACCATCGGCGCCCAGGCATTTGGTGGGTGCCCCCTGACCAGCGTGGATCTCCCCAACTCCGTCACCCTGATCTACGAGGCTGCTTTCGGGGGCTGCATGGATCTGACCGACCTCACCATCCGTAATTCCAAGTGCGAGATAGGCAGGGAAGCGGATCTTGGTTGGTTTGGCGCCATCGGGGGGACCAGCGACACGACCATCCACGGCTACGCCGGCTCCACCGCGGAGGCCTATGCCAAGAAGTTCGGCAACAAGTTCGTCGCGCTTTCCGGCGGCACCACCCCCACTCCCACCGTCAAGAAGGGCTGGGTCACCGAGGACGGCAAGAAGTATTACTACCAGAACGGCGAGAAGCTGAAGGGCGTCTGGGTCATCGGCGGCAAGCGGTATTACTTCTCCGTGAAGGACGGTGCGATGCTCAAGGGCCTTGTGACCGTGGACAACAAGGGCACCAAGCGGTACTTCTCCGTGAAGACAGGCGAGCAGCTGGTGGGCCTTGTGACCACGGACAACAAGGGCACCCAGCGGTACTTCTCCACCAAGGACGGCCATATGATGAAAAATGGCTGGGCCAACTGCGGCGGCGGCAAGCAGGTCCAGCTGGACAAGAACGGCGTCGTTATTGCAAAGAAGGGGTTCTGAGAGCCCGGCAAGGGAAGGAACCAATATGGACACCGCGCCTGGGAGACCAGGCGCGGTGTTGTTATATTATAGCTGAAGCTGAGGCTTGGATGTCCCATTCAGGCCTGGCGTTCGGTGCGTATCTTTTCCATACCTGGGATTTTTCCCGGGACAAGAGGGATATATACCACATCTGATGTGAGTATCAGGCCCGCACCTCCCTCTGACGAGGGAGGTGGCGCGGCGAAGCCGCGACGGAGGGAGAGATAAATCAAGCCTGGATAGTATCTGTCTCTCCCCCAGTCAGCTGCGCTGACAGCCCCCTCGTCAGAGGGGGCCGCTGGATCTGCTGTCAATCAAAAATACTTGACAACGCCGCCCGTTGGGTGTATGATACACAGGCTGTAAAGCATAAGCCCTTGACAGAGGAGGCGGCGGGATGGATGCGGACCTTCTGGATAAGTCCCTGCTGCTGGATTTTTACGGCGAGCTTCTGACGGAGAAGCAGCGCCAGACCTGCGACCTGCACTGGAACGAGGACTGGTCCCTGGCCGAGATCGCGGCCCAGGGGGGGCTGACCCGCCAGGCGGTGTGGGACATCCTGCGCCGGGCGGAGGCCACTCTCCGGGGCTACGAGGCCAAGACCGGCCTGGTCCGGCGGCACATGGAGCGCCGGGCCCAGATCGGGGCCATACGCCGCCGGCTGGAGGCGCTTCTGCCGGACTGCGACGAGAGCCGGGACATCCTGGCGCGACTGGAGGACTTGATGTAATGGCATTTGAGAGCTTATCCGACAAACTCAATGGCATCTTCAAAAAGCTCCGGGGCAAGGGGCGCCTGAGCCAGGCGGACGTAAAGGACGCCATGCGCCAGGTGCGGATGGTGCTGCTGGAGGCGGACGTGAGCTACAAGGTCGTGAAGGACTTTGTGAAGAACGTCTCCGAGAAGGCCGCCGGCCAGGA
>CANQIH010000174.1 GCA_947624035.1 uncultured Oscillospiraceae bacterium
TGCGCATCTTCCGGCTGTTCCGGGTCAACGCCTACTACGACGCCCTGAACGTCATCGCGGACGTGCTCCGCTCCAAGCGGGACCAGCTATTGAGCTCCATCTTCATCATCCTGGTGCTCATGACCGCCTCCAGCCTCTTCATGTACGGCCTGGAGCACGAGGCCCAGCCGGAGATATTCAAAAACGCCTTCTCCGGCTTCTGGTGGGCGGTGTCCACCCTGCTGACCGTGGGCTACGGCGACATCTACCCCGTCACGGTCCCGGGCCGCATCTTCGGCACCATCCTGACGTTCCTGGGCGTGGGCATGGTGGCCATCCCCACTGGCATCCTGTCCGCCGGGTTCGTGGAGCAGTATACCCGCCTCAAGAGCCTCACCGACGTGGCCCGAGAGTCGGACATCCACTTCATCCAGGTGACCATCGAGCCGGGCCACCCCTGGACAGACAGGGCCATATCGGACCTGGGCCTGCCGCCGGACGTGGCGGTGACGGTCATCCAGCGGGGCGGCGGCATGGTGGTCCCCCGGGGCGACACGGTCATCCGGGAGGGGGACAGGGTGGCCCTGGGAGCCGAGGGCTTCACGGACGACGCCGGCCTCACCCTCCGGGAGGTGACCCTTGGAAAGCGGCACCCTTGGGCCGGGGCCTGCATCCAGGACCTGGACATCTCCCGCCAGACCTCCATCGTCATGGTCCGCCGGGACGGAAAAGCCCTCCTCCCCAGCGGCGGCCTCCGGCTCCAGCCGGAGGATAGGGTGCTGCTGTACACCGACCGCCGCGCAAAGAAAGAGTAGCAAAAATACCGCCGGTGGTGATATTATGGTCTATCCCAATATAAGAGCTCTGCGCGAGGACCGGGACATGCGCCAGCGGGAGGTCGCGGCAGTGCTGAAGGTGAGCCAGAACACATACTCCCAATACGAAAACGGCGTGATCGAGCTCACGGCGGACACGTTGGTCAAGCTGGCGGACCTGTACGGCGTCAGCGTGGACTACCTGCTGGGCCGCACGAAAAAGCCGGAGGTCAACCGATAAAAACAAGCCCGGGGCGTCGCCCCGGGCTTTGCTATAACGCCGCCGTTATTTCAGCCACAAATAATCGACGCTTTCCAGAGAGTAGGAGCCGCTGTAGTCCACGGAGGGGTTTCCCACGGCTGTCAGGTCCACGGTCAGTCCGCTATGGGAAGCGCTGATCTCGTAGGGGGACTTGTCGATGTACAGCCTGTTATCCGTCCCCATGTAATAGGTCCCACTGTGCCGGTCCCAGACCGCCTTTGTGTCGGTGTTCACCCGGTAGAACAGGTATGTGCCGTTGGGTGCGAACCGGATATATTTGGAGTTGCTGCCGCTCCTAACCAGCCAGCCGTACTTATACTGGTCGCTGTAAACCAGCAACTTAAAAGCCCGGTGCGCCCAATACTTCTCCGACGAACCGAAGTACTTGTATGTTGTTGAGCCATACCCTTCCAAATACCTCACGATGGTGTCGCCGGTGATCGTCATATAGCCGCCCCGGAATGTGATCTTGTTTCCGACCAGTGTCCCAGTCTCCTTCACATGGAGGGCGGGCCAGTATGTGATCTGGTTTCCGTTCACCTCTTCTATGATTAAGACGCTGCCGTCGTCCGCCACATACGCGCCCACCTTGACCGTCGCGTTCTTCAGCGTGGCCACGCCCTTGGCGTCCAGGGTATAGGTCTGGCCGTTCACGGTGACCGTCTGGTTTTTCAGCATGACGCCCTTGGCGTTCAGATAGTACAGCTTGCCATTGACCTTGATGAGGCCGTTTTTCATCATGTGGCCGTCCGCGGCGAGGTAATACTTGCTGCTGCCCACCGTCAGCCAGCCGCCTTTCAGCATATGGCCGTCCTTGGCCAGGTAATACCGCTTGCTGCCGTGGGTCACCCAGCCGTTTTTCATCATGTGACCGTCCTTGGCCAGGTAGTACTTCCTGCTGCCCACCGTCACCCAGCCGTTTTTCAGCATGTGACCGTCCTTGGCCAGGTAATATTTCTTGCCGTTCACCGTCACCCAGCCGTTTTTCAGCGCGTGACCGTCCTTAGCCAGGTAATATTTCCTGCCATTCACCGTCACCCAGCCGCTCTTCATCATGTGGCCGTCCTTGGTGGAGAAGTAATAGGTCTTGCCGCCCACGGGCCGAAGGCCGGTCAGCTTTACGCCGTTTATGTAGTAGTACCGTTTGCCGCCGGACGTCACCCAGCCGTTTTTGACAGCCGCCGTCTCGGGGCTGTCGGCGGACACATATGCCGCCGCCTCCGGCCCCGCATAGGCCATAGCCGGGGCGCCCAGGGTCAGCGCCGCCAGGGCTGCCAGGATAAAACTCAGGACCTGCTTTTTCATCGTTCGCTCCTCCTTTTTTACCGCTTTTGCGTGACGACGCCGCTGGCGTTGGCGTAGTATTTGGCCTTGCCGTTTACATATATCCAGCCGCCCTTCATCATGTGTCCGTCCTTGGCGGAGAAATACCGCTGGGTCCCCTTGTTGTCCGTGGTCACGAGGCCCTTGAGCATGGCGCGGTTTTTCGCGGAGAAGTAATAGGTCTTGCCGCCGATGACCTTCAGGCCGCTGTACAGCACACCGTCGGCGCCGGCGTAGTACCGCTTGTTGACGCCGCCGTTGACCCAGCAGGCCTTCAGCATGTGGCCCTGCTTGTCAAAATAGCGCAGCTTGCCGCTGCCCGTGTTCACCACAGTGCTCCTGAACATGTGGCCGTCGCTGGAGGAGAAGTAGTACGTGTAGCCGTCTATGGTCAGAAGGCCGGTCTGCCGGATGTTGTTTTTGTAGTAATAGGTCTTGCCGTTTTCCGTCACGAGCCCGTTTTTCTTCACGCCGGTGCTGAGGAATTTCGTCCAGCCGGTGAGCCGGAGCTCCTGGGCGCTGCCGCCCATCTTTTCCGCCTGGGCCTTGGTGATCGTCTTGCCGGTGACGCTGTCGGTATAGGTGTTATGGACAAAATCCACCTCATACCCGGCGACGAGCTTGGCCGGCTTGCCGTTTTTGGCCAGCTTATAGTATCCCACCGTCCCGTAGGTCATCCAGACATAGTCCAGCTTGAACCGGCCGTCGGACAGCAGCGTCATGGTGGTCCGGTAGCCCAGCGAGCCGTCCTCAAATGCTCTGACGGCCTTGCCGCCCACAAACTCATACATATCCACGATGGCATACTCGCCGCCGCGCAGGGAGCTGCAGACGAAAAGCTCGGCGGAGCCGTTCTTGTCCAGGTCGTAGAAAGTGTACCAGTAGTCCTGGCCGCCGGCCATGTCGTTCATATGCATGACGTCCGCGAGCCTGTCGACCACCCTGCCGTTGTAGTAGGCGTCATAGTACTCGTCAAAGACGGTCTGGGCCGCTTTGCGCACCGCGGCGCTGGGCGTGGACGGGGAGACGGTCCTGGCGATGGGCGCCGGCTCGTCCGCCGGTCCCGCCGCGGCCAAGGCCGGGACGCACAGGGAAAACAGGGTCAGCAACGCCAGGAGCATGGATAAAATGCGCTTTTTCATCACTCGTTCCTCCCATATATATTTAATTGTTGATTTGATTATAGTCTCTTCCTCTGCAGATTGCAACAGCGGCCCCGGACGCTCTCGCGTCCGGGGCCGCAGATCCTATCTTATTTTCTGAACTGGCTCTTCATGCGCTTTTCGTGGTTGAGGATGCTCTTGCGCAGGCGCAGGTGCTCCGGCGTGACCTCCAGAAGCTCGTCGTCCGCCATGAACTCCATGCACTGCTCCAGGCTCATCTGCCTGGGCGGCACCAGCCGCAGGGCCTCGTCGGAGCCGGAGGCCCGGGTGTTGGTGAGGTGCTTGGAGCGGCACACGTTCACCACGATGTCCTCCTTCTTGGGGCTCTCGCCCACGATCATGCCGGCGTACACCATGGTGCCGGGGCTGATGAACAGGGCGCCCCTATCCTGGGCGTTCCACAGGCCGTAGGCCACCGCCTCGCCGGTCTCGAAGGCCACCAGGGAGCCGGTGTTGCGCCGCTTCACCTCCCCCTTCACGGGGGCGTAGCTGTCGAACACCGAGGCCATGATGCCCTCGCCCCGGGTGTCGGTCAAAAACTCGCTGCGGTAGCCGAACAGGCCCCGGGTGGGGACCAGGAATTCCAGCTTCATCCGGCTGCCCACGGGGGTCATCTGGATGAACTCGCCCTTGCGCTGGCCCAGCTTCTCCATGACCGCGCCCACGCACTCGCCGGGCACGTCCAGCACCACCCTCTCCATGGGCTCGCACTGCTTGCCGTCGATGGTCTTATAGAGCACCCGGGCCGGAGACACCTGGAACTCGTAGCCCTCCCGGCGCATGGTCTCGATGAGGATGGACAGGTGCATCTCGCCC
>CANQIH010000175.1 GCA_947624035.1 uncultured Oscillospiraceae bacterium
TCGGCGGGGCCATCGCCTTTATCTTCGCGCCCCTGGGCTTCGGCAATTGGCAGGCCACCGTGGCCACCATCACCGGCCTCATCGCCAAGGAGGAGGTGGTGGGCACCTTGGGCGTGCTTTATCCCGGGAACCTGACTGTGGAGATCGGCCTGGCCTACACCGCCGTCAGCGCCTATGCCTTCATGATCTTCAACCTGCTGTGCGCCCCCTGCTTCGCCGCCATGGGCGCCATCCGGCGGGAGATGAACAGCGCCAAGTGGACCTGGGCGGCCATCGGCTGGATGTGCGCCTTTGCCTACTGCGTCGCGCTCATCGTGAACCAGCTGGGCAGCTTCTTCACCGGCGGCGGCTTCGGCATCGGCACTATGGCGGCGCTGGTGGTCCTGGCGGGGCTTCTATACCTGCTGTTCCGGCCGGCACCCAAGCCGGAGGACCTGGCCGCCCGGTCCGTCCGCAGCGTGAACGCCCATGCTTGACATGATGCGGTTTCTGGGCCTTTACGGCGGGGATATCCTGGTGGGCGCCCTGATCCTGGCCGGGGTGATATCCGCCGTCCGGGGCATGGTGAAAAACAGGAAGGCCGGACGGCCCGCCTGCGGCGGCTGCGACGGGGACTGCGCACATTGCGCCCATTCGTCGAAGCACGCAGGCTAGCTCTCCGCTTGCCGCAGGCGGCAAGCCTCGAATAGCCCGCGGCTTCTCCTCTCCCCACGCGGCAGGCGTGCCGCGCGGGGACCCAAATAAGTTTACTATGCTGTGAGCATGTAAGTACACCTCCATTTAAAAAGACAGCCCCCGGACCTCGGTCCGGGGGCTGTCGACTGTGTTAGGTTACTGCCAGCCCCCTCGGCTCCCCCTCGGGGGAGCTGGCAGCGGCCCACAGGGCCGCTGACTGAAGGGGGGAAACCGGCAATGGGTCCTTCCGGCAGTCTTCACCCTTCCGCCCTCGTCGGCGCACGCTCCATAGGTCAGGGCCCAGCTCTCGTGCTGGGCCCTGAATATTGCGCGGCGCCTCCTCTCCCCAAAGGGCAAGCGTGCCCTTTGGGGACCCCATGGGTACCTCCCCCCAAGGGGAGGCAAGGGGGTCTGGCAATAGACCGACCCTCAAGGGGAGGTAAGGGGGTTGAAGCTTCTGCCAAGCCACTGGCCCCCTCTGACGAGGGGCTGTCAGCCAACGGGGCCCCCACGTGGCACGCCTGCCGCGTGGGGAGAGGAGGAGCCACGTTGTATTTGAGCTTTGGGGCTTGCCCCGAAACGAGACCTACAACGTGTGCTCCGACGAGACTGAGGGAGAGACAGATATTATCAGGCTTGGCGTATCTCTCCCTCCGTCACGGCTTTGCCGCGCCACCTCCCTCGTCAGAGGGAGGTGGCGCGGCAGTCGTCCAAGCGATATCTCTTTACCCCTGGAAGATGTTGTGCATGCCGATGCCGGCCAGCGCCGGCGTGCCGCACATGGTCATGGTGTCCCTCAGCTCGGCGGTGAGCTTGTCCAGGTACATGGCCAGGCCCTCGGCCCCGGCGGCGTAGACGTAGGGCACCACCGGCCGGCCCACCAGCACCGCGTCGGCGCCCAGGGCCAGGGCCCGGAAGATGTCCGTGCCGGAGCGGATGCCGCCGTCCACCAGCACGGGGATGTGGCCGTTCACGGTCTTGGCGATGGCGGGCAGCACCTCCGCCGTGGAGGGCACGCCCCCCAGCACCCGGCCGCCGTGGTTGGACACCACGATGGCGGCGGCGCCGGCGTCCATGGCCTTCTTGGCCGCGTCGGGGGTCATGATGCCCTTTAGGATGAAGGGCATCTTGGCGTAGTCCGTGATCTCCCGGAGCTCGGAGACAGACTTGCTGCCGGCGTTGGGGTTCATGGCCTTGAGGAAGGGCAGGCCTGCGCCGTCGATGTCCATGGCGGCGGCGAAGATGCCCCGGGCGTTCAGGATATCCAGCTTTTCAAACACGGCCTCCCTGTTCCAGGGCTTGATGGTGGGGATGCCCAGGCCCTGGACCTTGCCCATGTCCTCCACGGCGTGCTTCATGATCTCCGGGTCCACGCCGTCGCCGGAGAAGGCGGCCACGCCATACTCCGCGCTGGCGGGGATGACGATGGAGTTGTAGGCGAAGTCGTCGTACTTGGGGCCGTAGTGCATGTTCACCGCGCCCAGGG
Organism: uncultured Oscillospiraceae bacterium; assembly: GCA_947624035.1. Classification (GTDB taxonomy): domain Bacteria; phylum Bacillota; class Clostridia; order Oscillospirales; family Oscillospiraceae; genus CAJOIG01. Next base: position 2,162 of record CANQIH010000175.1, read on the forward strand.
GGGCGATGAAGATGGGGGCCTTGAACTGCCAGCCAAACAGCCGGAAGGAGATATCCACAGGCGTGTTGGGGCAGAGGGTGTCCATGTTGATGAGGACCTCCTGCCACTTGGCGTAGTTCCGGGCGGCGGCGTTGCCGGGGCCCTTGCAGCCGGGGCCGGGCATGGAGTTGCCGCAGGCCAGGCCGTTGCAGACCGGGCAGGCCTTGCACATCTGCAGCTCCTGCCGGGCGGCGGCCAGTATCTCAGCGTGTGTCATGGTGCGCCTCCTGTATGTAATAATGTATTTTTTAGCAGAAAAGGGACTGCCGCGTATGGCAGTCCCTATCTTATCATATTTCCGCCGTACCTTCAAATACCAAAACGGCGTTGCCGGTGAGGGTCACCCGCTCGTCGGTGTAGTTCACGGTCATGTCCCCGCCGGGGAGCTTCACGGTGATGTCCGCGCCCTTCTCGCAGAGGCCGTTCTCCACCGCGGCCACCACGGCGGCGCAGGCGCCGGTGCCGCAGGCCAGGGTGGCGCCGTTGCCCCGCTCCCAGACCCGCATCCGCAGGGTGGTCTTGTTCACCACCCGCACGAACTCGGTGTTGATGCGGTCGGGGAAGTACGGCGCGTGCTCGAAGGCCGGGCCGATGGACCCCAGGTCCAGGTGGTCGATGCGGTCATAGAACACCACGCAGTGGGGATTGCCCACGGACACGCAGGTGACGGGCCAGGTCTGCCCGGCCACCTCTATGGGGTAGTTCACCAGCCTGTCCGCGTCGATGGTGGTTGGCAGGCTCGCGGCGGCGAGGTCCGCCTTGCCCATGTCCACGGTGGCGGAGGTGACGAGGCCGTCCCGGACGAACAGCTGCACGGTCTTGACGCCGCTGGCGGTCTCCAGGGTGACGGTCTCCCGGCTCCGGTCCACGATGCCTTTGTCGTGCAGGTACTTGCCCACGCACCGCAGGTTGTTCCCGGCCAGCCGCCCCTCGCTGCCGTCCCGGTTGAAGGAGCGCATCTTGGCGTCGGCGACCCTGGAGTACTCGATGAGCACGATGCCGTCCGCGCCGATGCCGTAGTGGGGGGCGCACAGCGTGACGCACAGGGACTCGGGGCTCGTGATCTTGCCGTCGAAGTTCTCGATGAAGATGTAGTCGTTTCCAGAGCTCTCCATCTTGGAAAAGCTGATGCGAAGCCGCTCCGGCCGCATGTGGTTGATGTCCACCAGCTCCGTGTTGAAGGGGCTGAAGCGGCTCGCGATGATGTCCGCCAGGGCGCTGGCGGTGTCCAGGCTGGTGAGGCAGGGGATGCCCAGCTGCATGGCCCGCCGGTGCAGGGCGATGAAATTGCCCATGGTGGCGTCCTTCACCGCGCCGGTGTAGACGATGTACCGGATGGCGCCGCTCTCCATGAGGCCGTCCAGCTCGTCGTTCTGGGTGGCGGTGGACACCACGGTCACGTCGATGCCCAGCTGTGCGATGGCCCCGGCGGTGCCCTCGGTGGCGTACAGGGCGATGCCCAGGTCGTTGAGCCGCTTGGCCAGGCCGATGACCTCCTGGTAATCGTGGGTCTCCACGCTGAGGAGCATGCCCACCTTCTCCTGGGCGTTCAGGTCCGGCAGCTTCAGGCCCGAGGCGGTGAGGCCCTTGTAAAGCGCCTCCGCCAGGGTCTTGCCGATGCCCAGCACCTCGCCGGTGGACTTCATCTCCGGGCCAAGAATGGAGTTTGCGTCGGTCAGCTTTTCAAAGGAGAATACCGGGGCCTTCACGGCGCAGTAGGGCGGCGCCTTCCAGAGACCGGTGCCGTAGCCCAGGTCCCGGAGGGGCTGGCCCAGCATCACCTTGGAGGCCAAGTCCACCATGGGCACGTTCGTCACCTTGCTGATGTAGGGCACGGTGCGGCTGGCCCGGGGGTTCACCTCGATGACATAGAGCTCCCCCTCGTAGATGAGGTACTGGATGTTCACGAGCCCCTTCGTGCCCAGGGCCAGGGCCAGCTTTTCCGAGCAGTCGCAGATCTTTTTCAGGAACTTGTCCGTCAGGTTGTAGGGCGGGTAGACGGCGATGGAGTCGCCGGAGTGGACGCCGGCCCGCTCGATGTGCTCCATGACGCCGGGGATGAGCACGTCCTCCCCGTCGGAGATCACGTCCACCTCCAGCTCCACGCCGGGCATGTACTTGTCCACCAGCACCGGGTT
>CANQIH010000176.1 GCA_947624035.1 uncultured Oscillospiraceae bacterium
CTCGCCGCAGCCGGAGCAGTGTCCGCAGGCGGTGCCGCGCTCCACGGCGACCTCCGCGTATCCCTTGTCCAGCAGCTTCGTCACAACGCCGTTCTGTTTCATGGCTCTCCTTTCGTCCCATCAGGGACAACAGGCTCCGATGTGGGCTCCTGCTCTATCATCGCGTCGGTGGCCTCAAAGGCCGCGGCCTCCGACTCGTCCTGGGGCAGCGGAGGCGGCTCGGTCTCTCCTCCCAGCTGCTCCAGGCGCACGAACAGGGTGTAGTCCCCCACCGCGCCGGCGGCGTCGAAGCCGTCCACATAGACGGCGGCGGGCACGCGCACGGTGGTCGTGGTGCCCGGTGTGGCCGTCACATCCGTGAGGTCGGCCACCACCCGGATGTTGTTGGAGGACACCTGGCTCAGTACGCCCGCAGGTGCGCGGACGTTGATGACGCTGGTCTGTTCCATGATGGTGGCGTCAAAGCCCTCGGGCACGTTGATACAGCTGAGGTTGCTCACGTTGAAGTAAGATGTGCTCAGGCCCGTGAAGGCGATGGACACGGTGGCCGTGGTCTCACCGGACAGGCACTCCACGCCGTTTGGCAGGATGATGCTGAACTCCGTGGTGGGGAAGGTCTCGTAGTCGGACAGGTCGATGGTGGCCACAGACACGCTGTTGAGCCCGTCCAGGGTGGCGGCGTCGCCCGCCACGGTGATGGTCTGGGGCTGGACGTCCTTTTTCACGTTCCCCTCCATGGCGCCGCCGCCGTAGAGCAGCGTCACGTCCACGCCGATCTCCTTGATGGCGCTGACGGGGACCGTGACGGACACGGTATCGATGTCTGCCTGCACGTCGCTGAGCTCCAGCTCCTCCCCGTCGGCGTTCAGAAAGACGTAGTTGGCCGCGGCGTTGAAGGAGCTTCGCACCTCATCCCGGGCCACGGTGACCCGGGCGGCGGCGATCTGCTCCAGCTCCTCCTCGGGGCCGGTGACCGTCACGCTGGCGGGGTCGAATGTCATCTCGGAGGCGTCCACCACGTAGCCCTCCGCGGTGCTGCCGGTGAAGCTGCCGCTCAGGTCCACCACCTTCGTGGAGAGCTTGCTCACCTGCATGCCCACGGTGGACGGCGACTGGCGCACTACCGTGATGCCGGCGCTGTTGACGTTGGTGGGATAGATCAGCGAGTAGCTCATGGTGCGGTAACCCGCCCGGGTGACGGTGGAAAGGTTCACCACCGCCCGGAGGTTCTCGCTGCTGAGCCGCTGCAGGTCACGGCGGCTGCCCCGGAGCGTCACGTTCACGGTGGTGGTGTCCGCCTCGGACACGATGAGGCTCAGCGAGTCGCGCATGGCGTCCGCGCCGGTGTAGACCACCTCCACGCCGTAGAAGACGCGCTCCTGCTCCTCGGCGTAGTTCGCGGTATAGTATACCCATAAGACCAGGGCCGTGATCACGCTCAGCACGGCCCAAAACAGCCGGCTGTCCTTCAGCCGCCGGGTATCAGTTGTCCTGGTGTCGTTCGCCATTGTCCTTTCCCTTCGTGCGCTTCAGCCGGGCGCGCAGACCGCGCTCAGCGTCATCATCCGTGTTGAGCTCCCTGCGGAGCAGTGCCTCAAAGGTGTCCGCCGACAGGTGGCGCTTCAAAAGGCCGTCCACCGCCACGCTGATGCTCCCCGTCTCCTCCGAGACGATGACCACCACCGCGTCCGAGCGCTCGCTCATGCCGATGCCGGCCCGGTGGCGCATGCCCAGGTCCCGGCTCAGATTGGCGTTGCCGGACAGAGGCAGCATGCAGCCCGCCGCCGCGATGCGTCCGTCCCGGACGATCACGGCCCCGTCGTGGAGAGGGGATTTATCGTAAAAGATATTCTTGAGAAGCTCCGAGGATACCTCGCCGTCGATGGCCGTGCCGGACACCAGCTGCTCGTTCAAGTGGTTCAGCCGCTCGAACACGATCAGCGCGCCTGTGCGGGACTTGGACATATCCTCACAGGCGTAGACCGTCTGCATGATGGCCCGCTCCACGATCTGGCCGCCCAGCTGACGGCCCAGAAAGGAGAAGAACCGGTAGGAGCCCATACGCTCCAGGGCCCGGCGTATCTCCGGCTGGAACAGGATCACCACCGCCAGGATGCCGATCTCGAACACCTGCCGCAGGATGAAGGAGGTCAGTGTCAGCTGGAGCACCGTGGCCAGCCACATGGCCGCCAGCAGCAGGATGATGCCCTGGGCCACCTTGGTGGAATTGGTCCGCCGCAGAAAGGCGATCACGGCATATACAGCCAGGGCCACCAGCGCCACGTCCAGCACGTCCGACCAGCTCATATTGGCGATGATCTTCAAGGCGTCATTGAAATTACTGACTATCGTACTCATACCCGCACCACTATCAAAAATCCACGCATACCGCGTTATGCCATATCAGGTCAATTTAATATTATATAACAAATAAAGGGGCTTGGCAAGAAGATTTCCGCGAAGATATGGCTTCATCCCGCCAGCGCCAGCACCTTCGCCGCGGCAGACCGTATCTCGTCCGCCGTGTTGAAGGGCGAGAAGCTGAACCGCACCGTGCCGGTCTCCAGGGTGCCGGCGGTCCGGTGGGCCAGCGGCGCGCAGTGGAGTCCTGCCCGGACAGCCACACCCTCCGCCCCCAGCCGGGCGGCGGCCTCCTCGCAGTCCACCCCGCCGATGCTGACGGACAGCACCCCGGCCTGGGTCCCGCTGTCTCTCGCCCTGAACTGGCGTATCCTCGGCGAGGCCTCCAGCAGCCGCGAGAAAAGCTCCATGAGCCCCCTCTCGTGGTGGAGAAGTTCATGCGGCGTCCGGCCTGCTACCCAGCGCACGCCCGCCAGGAGCCCCGCGATGCCCGGCACGTTGTGGGTCCCCGGCTCCAGCCGATCGGGGAGATAGGGCGGCATGTCCGGCGACTCGCTCTCCGAGCCGGTGCCGCCGAAGAGCAGCGGCTGCACGTTCTCGTCCCGGCAGAGGAGCACGCCGGTGCCCTGGGGGCCCAGAAGGCCCTTGTGGCCGGGCATGGCGGCGAATGCGCAGCCCAGGCGGTCAAAGTCCAGCCCCACGCACCCGGCGCTCTGGGAGGCGTCCACGATGAGGGGCACCCCCTGCTCCCGGCACAGCGCCGCGATCCGCTCCACCGGCAGGATATACCCGAACACGTTGGACACGTGGCAGCACACCGCCGCCTTGGCCCCCGGCAGCAGCCGGCGGAAGGCCTCTACAGCGGCGTCCTGGTCGAAAAGCGGCGACGCCGCTACCCGGATATCCGCCCTCAGGGCGTGCAGCGGCCGCCAGACAGCGTTGTGCTCATAGCCGGATATGACCACCCTGTCCCCCGGCCCAGCGAGACTGCCGATGGCGATATTGAGCGCGTGTGTGGCGCTGGACGTGAACACCACCCGCTCCGGCTCTCTCATGCAGAACAGGTCCGCCAGCGCCAGGCGGCAGTCCAGAACGGTCTCGGCGGCGTTCATGGCCGTCTCGTAGCCCCCGCGGCCGGGGCTGGACAGCTCCGCCATGGCATCCAGCACGGCATAGCGCACGGCGGCGGGCTTTTGCAGGCTGGTGGCCGCGCTGTCAAGATAGATCATCGGGCACCTCCAGCGTCCCGTCGTCCCGGCGGGTGATGACGCGCATGGGCGAAAAGCCAGCCCTCCTCAGTATGTCCATGGCCCTGTCCAGATGCCGGGCGGCCACGACGACGCAGTAGGCGCAGCCCTTGGGGCTCGCGGCCTTCGGCAGGCGGGAGACGGTCCCCGTGACGCCCGCCCGTTCCAGTATCCGCGCCGACCGCTGCGCATAGGTGAGGCTCCGGTATGTCAGCAGATAGTACATAATAAACCCTCCCGCGAATGGTCACAGGCCATTGTATGCGGGAGGTCGTTTTTTGTTATATGTATTCAGCTCAGCAGGACCACCGCGTGGCAGCTCATGCCCTCCCCCGCGCCGGTGAAGCCCATGTGCTCCTCGGTGGTGGCCTTGACGCTGACGGCGGATACGTCCACGTCCAGATCGGCGGCGATGTTCCGCCGCATCTCGGTAAGGTATGGCGCCAGCTTCGGCCTCTGGGCGATCATGGTCACGTCGCAGTTCTCCACACGGTATCCCGCCTCCGCCGCGGCCTTCACCGCCGCCCGGAGGATGATCCGGCTGTCGATGCCCTCTGTGGCCGGGTCGCTGTCGGGAAAGAGATGGCCGATGTCCCCCAGGGCCGCCGCCCCCAGGATGGCGTCCGCCAATGCGTGGAGCAGCACGTCCGCGTCCGAGTGGCCCAGAAGGCCCTTCTCATAGGGCACCTCCACCCCGCCCAGGATGAGCTTTCGTCCCT
>CANQIH010000177.1 GCA_947624035.1 uncultured Oscillospiraceae bacterium
TGCAGAGCAGCTGCTTTTGGTGGTGGGCCTTTCCATGGACGGCTTTGGCGCGTCGGTGTGTATGGGCATGGCCGCCGGGCGGCGGATATGGCCCATCGTGGGGCTCATCAGCGGCTTTCACGTGGCCATGCTCCTGACCGGCTACGCCCTGGGGGCGGGCCTGCCGGAGCGCTTTGAACATATATTCCCCTGGGCGGCGGCATTGCTGCTGACGGGGATGGGGCTGCACATGATCCGGGAGGCGGCGGGCCCGGAGGCGGCGGAGGGCGCCCGGAGCACCCTGGCGTCCACGGCGGCCCTGGCCCTGGCCACCAGTCTGGACGCCATGACCGTGGGGGTGGCCTTCGCCCTCATGGAGGTGCCGGCCCTGGGTGCCGGGGCCATGACGGCGGCGGTGATGGGCACCCTGTCCCTCACCGGGGCGGCATTGGGCAGCCGGGTGGGACGGCGGCGGCGCCGGGCGGCACGGACCGCCGGCGGGGCGATATTGTGCCTGCTGGGGCTGAAACTTCTCATCGGCGTCCTATAGACGTGAGCTTGTCAAAAAACACGTATACGTTTGGATGATGCAGGGGGAGCTTGAGGGGGGCGGAGCCCCGCCTCAAATGGGATCTAAAGCCGGCAAATGCCCGCATTTGCGCCGCGCAGCGGCAGTATTTCATGACGGCTTTGACGGCAGGAAATACTCGGCTTTCATGCTGTCAAAGAGCCTTCTTTGACAGCATGTAGCGGGGAACAATGACCGTTCCCCGCCGCACTGCTTTTTACAGCCCGTATATCTCCGTGTACTTTTTCGTCAGGTAGTCCGTATACGCCGTGGGGTCGAAGACGCCGCAGGCGTTCTCCACGATCTGGGCCGGGGTCTTGAGCCCGCCGAATTTGTGGACCTTCTCGGTGAGCCAGGCGGTGACCTGGCTCAGGTCTCCCCTGCCCACCGGGCCCCAGACGTCCATGTCCTTTTCCATGTTCCGCAGCATCTGGGCGCCGTAGGCGCTGCCCAGTGCGTAGGAGGGGAAGTAGCCGAAGCTGCCGCCGGACCAGTGGGAATCCTGGAGGCACCCCCGTCTGTCGTCGGGCACGTCCACGCCCAGGTATTCCTTGTAGAGCCGGTTCCAGGTCTCCGGCACGTCCTTGACCTCCAGCGTGCCGCTGATGAGGGCCTTTTCGATCTCATAGCGCACCATCACGTGCAGGCAGTAGGTCAGCTCGTCCGCCTCCGTGCGGATGAGGGAGGGCTCCACCTTGTTCACCGCCCGCCAGAACTGCTCCGCCGTCACGTCCCCCAGCTGCTCCGGGAAAAACTCTTTCATCTTCGGGAAGATGGCCTCCACGAAGGGCCGGGACCGGCCGATGATGTTCTCATAAAACCGGCTCTGGCTCTCGTGCACGCCCATGGACACGCCCCCGGCGAGGCAGGTGTACTGCACGTCGTCGGTGATATCCAGCTCGTACCGGGCGTGGCCGCCCTCGTGGATCACCGAGTACATGGAGCTGGACACGTCGTCCTCCTTGTAGTTGGTGGTGATGCGCACGTCCTTGTTGGTGAATTCCAGGGTGAAGGGGTGCTCCGTCTCGCCGATGCCGCAGTGGGTCCTATCCAGGTCCAGCACCTCCATGAGGTAGTCGGAGAACCGGCGCTGTGCCTCCGCCGGATAGTGCCGGTGCAGGAAGCTGTCGTCCGGCTGGGGCTTTTCCCCGATGGCCCGGATGAGGGGCACCAGCTTCTCCCGCAGAGCGGCGAAAAAGCCGTCCAGCTGGGCCATGTCCACGCCCCGCTCGTACTCATCGAGCAGCGCGTCGTAGGGGGCCTTGTCCGGGTCGTAGTACCCGGCGAACTTCCGGTTGAAGGCCACCAGCTTTTCCAGGCAGGGCCGGAACATCTCAAAGCCGCTGGCCTCCTTGGCCCGGTGCCAGACATCGCTGGCCTCGTTCGTGAGCATGGCGTACTCCATGTACTCCTCCGCCGGGATGCGGGTCAGCTGCTTCACCGCCCGGCCCAGCTCCTCCGCCTGCCGGCGCTGGAGCAATGTCAGCTCGTCCCGGCAACCCTCCAGCACAGCCAGCGCTTCCGCCAGGGCCGGATCGGTCATGAGCTTGTGCTGCTCCCCGGCCAGCACGCCCTGGGCCACGCCCCGGCCCTCAGAGGTGTCCTTGGGGGCCACCGTCACCCCGTCCAGATAGAGGGACGAGCTGGCCGCGTTGAAGGCAAAGAGCTTGCGCTGCACGTCCGCCAGCACAGCCAGCGCCTCATTTTTATCCATGATATAGCCTCCTTTGAATATCGATATTTGAAACGATTATATCACACTTTTCCGCTGCCGTCTCCCTGTATATAAAAAGACCGCCGCGAGACAAGTCCCGCGGCGGCCCCTATTGAATGGAGCGGCTGGGTCACGCCGTTTCTTCTCAACCGTTCAGATACTTCTCCACGATGCCCTGGCAGGTATAGGAGTCGTTGGACACCACCAGCACCGCGTACTGTCCGGCCGTGCCCACCACCGCGTTTTGCAGCTTGGGCACCTCCGTCGGGACGTACGACTCAAAGGTGGCGACCTGGTTCTGCACCCGGGTCTGGCACAGGCCCTGGATGCGTTTGGCGGCGGCGGAGTCCGTGCACTTGGCCAGGAATATCTCCTCCGCCGTGGCGCCGGTGCCGTAGTACATCACGTACTCCTGCACGTCGGCGGCGTCAAAGCCGTAGATCTGCTGGGCCACGCCCTCGGCGGGCTCGTTCAGCTGATCGGTGAAGGCGCCGCTGTCCAGCAGGTCCTTGGCCATATCCTTCAGGTCGGCCTCCTTGCTGCCGCATGACGCGAGGCACAGCACCATGGCCAGGACCATCAGGCCCGCGATCGATCTTTTCATGCTGTCTCTGTCTCCTTTCTTGTGCCTGTCAGGACTCGCCCTCCGCCGGCTCTTCCTCCGCCGGTGGGGGCGTGGTGACCGTTCCGTCTTCATTGACATAGTGGGTCTGCAGGCAGTTGAACCATATCTCATAGTGGGCCGGGGTGAAGTGTACGCCGTCCACCGTGACCTCCGAGGGCAGATAGCCGTTCTCGTTGGCCAGGGGGGTGAACACGTCCAGATACCACACGTGCCGGTCTCTGGCGATCTCCCGGAGCATGCTGTTGAAATCCTTGGCCAGGTCCCTGGTGAAATACCGGTCCGTGGAGGACTTGTACTCACTCACCGGCGTCACGGCCATCAGGTAGATGATGCAGCCCGGGTTGTTGGCCTCAAGCTGGTCGATCATGGTGTTGAAGGCCTGCCGGAGGGTGTCCCGGTCGTAGCTCATCTCGTTGGTGCCCAGGCCCACGTATATCTTCCCATACTGGGTACCGGCCATCTGGGCCACGTAGTCCGCCACGCCCAGCACCGTCACGCTGTTGGCGGCGTAGAAGGCGGCGCCGGCCAGGGTGTCGTTGTAATCATAGTAATCCAGGCCCGTCACCAGGGAGTTGCCCAGAAAGGCCGCGTCCGCGAAGTAGTCCGCCGGGGCGGGCTGCCCCTGCTCAGGCACGTCCGGGCCGGGCCAGGGGGTGGCCGTGGGCTCCGGGGTGGGCGTCGGCACCGGCGTAGGCGTTGGCGTGGGCTCCGGCGTGGCCGTAGGCACGGCGGTGGGCTCCGCCGCGCTGTTCACAACGGCGCCTCCCTGCTGGGAGGGCGGAGTCTGCTCCGCCGCGTAGCCCTTCGTCCGCATCGCGTCGGAGATAAAACCCAGACCGGTCATGATGACCGCCAGCGCCAGGACGAGAGCCGTTCCCGCCAGCACCAGGGCAATGGTTTTATGTCTCATGCTTTCTCCAAAAAAGCGGCTGTTTCTACCGCTTCAGCGCTTTTTGCCAAATTATGAAATTTTATGTCTACTAAGACTATAGCACAATCTTCTCTCTCTTGCAAGAGCAAATCTAGTTTGTCCTCAAATGAGATGTCCATACATTTTGTGGCACTTAGGCGGCCATGCGCCAACGCACCCGTTGACAACCGCCGCGCTGTGATGGTACAATGCGAGGGCCGGACGGCCGGCACAGCTGGAAGCGTATCGAAGTGGTCATAACGGGCCTGACTCGAAATCTAAACCCATCAGCCTATATGAAGCTATATGAGCTTATATGAAGTTATATCAGATTTTCGGCGATCTGCTTCCACAACAGAACAACAAAATAGCGATGTTTGAGCCGGTCACACCGGTTTGAATATACATGGAGCGGTATCGAAGTGGACACAACGAGCTCGACTCGAAATCGAGTTGCCGGTGAAACGGCACGTGGGTTCGAATCCCACCCGCTCCGCCA
>CANQIH010000178.1 GCA_947624035.1 uncultured Oscillospiraceae bacterium
TCCAGCTCCGCCGGGTCCTGGGCCACCACGGCCATGCGGCCCCGGTCGATCATGGCGCCGTAATAGCGCAGCTGGCTCTCGCCCATGTCCACCTCGAAGGCCTGGGACGGGTCGTCGCTGTCGAACACCGTCCGCAGCTGGTTATACCGGGCCCGGGAGAAATCCTCCCCTGAATTGCGGGCCCGGAAGAGCACCTTGCCCCGCATGTCCAGGATGAAGGCGTTGTCCACGCCCAGAAGCTCCCGGTACCCGGCCATGACGTCGTTGTCAAGGGCCTCGTCCACGCCCTCCCGGACCATGTACGCGAGGCTCATGGCCTTGGACTGATAGATGCCGTCCACGGTCTCCTTCAGCCGCTGGGTGGAGTCGCCGGCCGTCTGGACCAGCTCCCGGATCTGCTCGATCTTCTGGTCCGTGTCCCGTTGCTGCTGCCGCAGGGACAGAAAGTTCTGCATGCTCACGAGATATATGCCGAGACCGATAAGGCAGGCCAGCTCGATGACGGCCATGAGGATCGTCTTTTTCTTCAGCTCGTTCATGGCGTCACCTCAGTCCCACTTGTCGATGAACTGGTCCACCGTGCCGTCCGAGAGCATCTCGTCCATGGCCGCGGCCACCTGTTCGCTGAGCTCAGACCCCTTTTGGGTGGCCACGCCGTAGGTCTGGGTGGCCAGGGAGCCCGGCAGATAGATCCGGTCCTCGTTCATGAACGCCTGGGCGATGCAGCCGTCCATGCACACGGCGTCCACGTCGCCCCGCTCCAGGGCGTCGGACAGGTCCTGATAGGTGTCCTCCTCATGGAGCTGGACGCCTTTGTGGCTGTACTTCTTCATGGTATCCTTCACCAGGTCACCGGTGTTGGACCCGGCCAGCACGCCCACGGTCATCCCGCCCAGGTCCATCCAGCGGGTGAAGCAGGAGGAGGTCTGGACCATGAACACCGTGTCATCGCTGTAGTAGGGGGCGGAGAAGTCGAACAGCTCCTCCCGCTCCTCGTTGATGGAGTAGCAGGCGATGAGGCAGTCCACCTCGCCGTTTTGCAGCACCTGCTCACGGGTGGTGGGCGTCACAGCCACGAACTCCACGTCCTCCCGGCCCAGGCGCTTGGCCAGCTCCTTGGCCAGGTCGATCTCCAGGCCGTAGAACTTGCCCGTGGTCTCGTTCAGGTAGCTGAAATTCACGATGTCGTCACGGACCCCCACCACCAGGGCGGAGCCCGCCGCCTGTGCCCTGGGTCCGGCGCAGAAGAGGCCCAGGACCATCACGGCCAGCAGGATCAGCGCCGGCACACGGCTTTTTATCCCACTCACTTTTTTCCCTCCGTTTCGATCTCTTCCGCAGGGGCGGAGGTGCGCCGCCGTCTGCATAACTATCCATTTTATACTGGTTTTATTGTACTATATCCGGCCCGCTTAGTAAAGGATAATTTGCATCCTGCGGACATGGAAAGCGGCGGCTGACCGTCAGCCGCCGCTCATCGCGTCACGTCATCCCACCGCGTGCTCCTTTAGGAAGAGGTATCCGAAATAGTCCTCGTGCAGCACGCCGGAGCTGAACTGTATCTTGTTCTGGACGATGTTGCTGATGTTCTCCACATAGTTCGCAGGCAGGGGCTGGTCAGGGTCCGCCGGGGTGAACTTGTCCTCCCAGCTGTAGTACCTGCCGTACTCGGTCTTCCAGTCGTTGGAGATGGTGAACACCAGGGGCATGGCGTCGGAGAACACGTCCCGCCCGGGGTACAGCCGGGAGTCGAAGTCCAGGCCGAACAGGTTGCACAGCGTGGGCAGGATGTCCAGGCTGAAGGTGGGCGCGTCGATGACGATGGGGTCCATCTTCTCCAGGCAGCCGCTCCAGAGGATCCAGGTGTTGTGGTCCCGCTCGAACACGGTGTCCACCGGGTAACCGTACAGCTCCTCCACATAGCCCGCGTCCTCGTCGAAGTCCAGACCGTAGGGGTAGTGGTCGCCGGTCATGCAGATGACCGTGTCGTCGGCGATGCCGTGGGCCTCCAGCTCCCCGATGAGGTAGGTCATGGAATCCTCCAGCTCCATGTTGGCGGCGAGATAGGCCTTCACGGCGTCGGAGTGATCCAGGTCCTCCACCGCGTCCCAGTGCTTGCGGGCCATGGCGTCGGAGTCGTAGCTGTAGGTGCTGTGGCCGCTGACGGTCATGTAGTAGATGTTGAAGGGCCGCTTGTCGATGTAGTTGGGCAGGGTGCCCTGGAACATCTCCAAGTCGCTCTCCGGCCAGGTGCCCTCCACGTACTGCTCCATGCCGTTGCCGTAGCCCATGTAGCCGTGGGAGTAGCCCAGGCGGTTGTGGGTGATGTGCCGGTCGTAGTACTGGTAGTCGTTGTTGTGGTAGGCCATGCCGTAGTAGCCCTTGGCGGTGAGCATGTTGGCGATGGACATATTGTAGGAGTGGTTCGTCATGCCCGTCATGGAGTCCAGGCCCCAGGCGGGGATCAGGCCGAAGATGTGCTGGTACTCGCCGCCGGTGGTACCGGCGCTGGCGAACTGGTAGAAGTCCGTGAACTGGACGCCCTTGGTGGCCATGCGGTACAGGGTGGGCGTGCGCACCGGGTCGATGACCTCGGTGGTGAAGGCCTCGGCGGTGATCATGATGAGGTTCTTCCCCTCAAAGAGGCCGGTGTACTTGTTCTTCATGGAGGGCGTCAGGGTGGCCACGTAGTCGTTCAGCTCCTTGATCCGCCCGGTGGCGTTGGGGTCATTGAGGGGCAGGAACAGTTCATTGGGCTCATAGACCACCGGCTCCTCGCTGGCCGGGGCGGGCTCCTCCGACGCCTCGCCCTCCACCACCGGAAACTCCACCGCCTCCGTGAAGGTGGTCCGGCCCAGCATGCCCTCCCGGGCGTCCAGCTGGATGCCCGTGGCGAGGCCAAAGCCCTCCACAGCCTTCTGGAAGTTGTAGCGGTCCCCGTACAGCAGCGTCATGGACGGGGACATGTGGATGAAGATGATGCACAGGGTGTAGAAGGCGGCCATCTTCGCCAGCACGTTGGCCCGCTCCCGCATGGGGATGGGGGCCGGGGCAGCCCCCGCCAGCAGGTACAGCGCCGTTGGCAGCAAAAACAGGACGATCCGGGCCAGGCCGCCGAGGCTGAAGATCATCTTCAGCACGTCCCTGCCGAAGCCGGTGGCCACGTCCCCCGCGCCGTGGAAGATGGCGTTGAGGTTATAGAACACCTTGAACGACCAGTACAGAAACGCCTCCACCCCATAGGGCAGGGCCGTCAGCAGCAGCAGCGCCGCGCCAACGATGTAGTTCCAGCGGCGGTTTTTGAACAGGGTGCACAGAAGATACCCAAAGCCGCCGTAAACAAAGCAAAAGAGCACCGTCACGAGCGTGCTCCTCTGAAATACATTGCCGGTGGTGAACAGCCGGAATACCAGCTCATAGTAGAGCAGCGAGACGGGGAAGAGCAGCATCGTCCCCAGCGCCCGCCTTTTCTCGAAGTCCGCCGGACGCCGGGGCAGGGCCTCCTGCTCCCGATCTGATCTCACCGCACGCGCGCTCACTCTGCTCTCGCCTCTCTGTCCGGGCCGCCCGCGGCCCTTCGTCATTACTTTAAACGATTCTACACGATTCGCCGCATTACATTCATCACGTAAAAATGACAGGAAGATTACATTTTATTGTGCTCGGTCCCCATTTCCGCTCCCCCTTCCCGCTTGACACCCCGGTCCAATGCCGGTACAATGGACCGGGGGCGGGCTGCGCCCCTTGGAGGAACTATGCGCATCGGCCAGGTGGAGATAGCGGGACAAGCGGCGCTGGCCCCCATGGCGGGGGTCACGGACGCCGCCTTCCGCCATATCTGCCGGGGCCAGGGCGCGGCCCTGACGGTGATGGAGATGGTCTCCAGCCGGGGCCTGGTATATAAGGACGAGAAGACAAAAGAGCTGTTATACAGCCCGCCCGGGGACGGGCCCGTGGCCGCCCAGATCTTCGGCTCCGACCCGGCCATCATGGGCGAGGCCGCGGCCATGGCCATGGAGATATCCGGCGCGGACATCCTGGACATCAACATGGGCTGCCCGGTGGGCAAGGTGGTCAAGAGCGGGGACGGCTCCGCCCTCATGCGGGACCCGGAGAGGGCCGGGCGCATCATCGAGGCCTGCGCCGCCGCCGTGAAAGCCCCCGTGACGGTGAAGTTC
>CANQIH010000179.1 GCA_947624035.1 uncultured Oscillospiraceae bacterium
ACCGCTTGGCCACCTCATAGGCCCCGTGGGCCATGATCTGCTCCTCCACCATGTCCTGTATCTCCTCCACCGAGGGGGAGCGGCCCAGCTCCACGCACCGCTTCTCCACGGAGTCGGCGATGCGGTGTATCTGGGTGGCGGTCATACGCAGGTCCTCGTCCACCACGTCGTTGGCCTTGCTGATGGCATTGATGATCTTGGTGATGTCAAATACGGCCTCGGAGCCGTTTCTCTTGATGATCTTCATGGCTTGCCCTCTATCCCTTTCTTCCGTGTCACACAATTCCCGTCCGGCTGCGCCTTTCCGGCCGGGCCACGGTTACATAACGCTATCGAATGACATCATAGCACAACATCTTGTGTCTGTCAACAAGTTTTCATCCAATATTTTGTTAGAGGCCGCAAACCCTTGGCACAAGCGGGATAGCGGGTCTTGAGAGGGTCGAAACGCCTTGCATCCTGCCGCGGGATGGGGTATCATATCCACAGGACCGCGGAAAGGGGTGTGAGAGCGGTGAACAGCAGCTTCAGCCGGGAGGGCTATCTCAACGAGGACTACCGCTTTTTCCACCTTCGGGACCAGCTGGGCCAGGAGCGGGACTTCCACTTCCACGACTTCGACAAGATCGTGGTCCACCTGTCCGGCCAGGTGGACTACCTGGTGGAGCGGGCCACCTACCGGATGCGGCCCGGCAACGTCCTGCTCATCAAGAACCACACCATCCACAAGGCCAACATCGACCAGCGGGAGCCATACGAGCGGATGATCCTCTACCTGGACGGGAAGTTCGTGGAGCGGGTCATGCCGGGGGCGTCGCTGATGGAGTGCTTCGATATGGCGGACCGGCAGGGCACCCACCTTCTCACCCCCGCGCCGGAGGACGGCGCCGCGCTGCGCCGGCGGCTGGAGGAGCTGGAGCAGGCGGGCCGGGACGAACAGTTCGCCGCCCGGGCCCTCCAGGACACCCTGGTGGTGCAGGTGCTCATCCTCATCGGGCGCATCGCCCTGTCCAGCGCCCCCGCCGGGGAGGCCGCCAGGCCCCCCTATGACCCCAAGATATCCGACGCCCTGTCCTACATCAACGAGCACCTGAAGGAGGAGCTCACCGCGGAGCGGCTGGCGGAGCGGGTCTTTCTCAGCAAGTACCACTTCATGCGCCTTTTCAAGGCCGAGACCGGCAGCACCGTCCACGCCTACGTGCGCCAGCGGCGGCTGCTGTACGCGGCCCACCTCATCCGCATGGGCGCGCCGGTGACCAAGGCCGCCGCGGACAGCGGCTTTCGGGATTACTCCACCTTCTTCCGGGCCTTCCGGGAGAGCTTTGGCGTCAGCCCCGGCCAGCTGCGGTAGAGATTGAATACCGGCATGTTGGCCGTTGAATTATAACGAATATTTATACGCAAAATTCACAGCAAAAGCAGACTAAATGGGTAAACATCCGGCGGTTCGCGCATAAAGCTCATGTTCTCCCCTGTCTCGGGATGGATAAACGCCAGCTTATGCGACCACAATGCAATATCGTATCCATCTTCTGGAAATCCGTATTTCCGGTCTCCGGCCAGGGGCCAGCCCCGGCTGGCGAACTGGCAGCGTATCTGGTGGGTCCGGCCGGTGCACAGCTTCACGGACACCAGGGTCAGGCCCTCCCGGCTGTCCAGGCAGGCATACTCCAGCCTGGCCGGGCGGGTATCCTTATCTGGCGTTCCGGTCACGAAGGTCCGCCGCGCTCCCCTGTCCCGGCGCAGCAGGTCCTCCATGACGCCCCGCTCCGGGTCCGGCCGGCCGTGGACCACGATGAGGTATTCCTTGCGGAACTGCCCCTCCCGCATCTGGCGGCTCAGCTCCGACGCCGCCCGGGTGGACCGGGCAAAGACCATGAGGCCACCCGCCACCCGGTCCAGCCGGTGGACGGTCCGCACGCATGCCTGTTCGTCCCCCAGGGCCCGTCGCACCAGCTCCGGCATACCGCCGGGCTCGTCGGTGGACAGCACCCCCGCCGGCTTCACGCACACCGCCACCCGCCGGTCCAGATAGACGAATTCCATAGCGTTCCTTCCTGTCTATACCATTATAATATATTGAGCTTGTCAAAAAACACGCATATGTTTGGATGATGCGGGGGGAGCTTGAGGGGGGCGGAGCCCCGCCTCAAATGGGATCAAAAGCCGGCAAATGCCCGCATTTGCGCCGCGCAGCGGCAGTATTTCATGACGGCTTCGACGGCAGGAAATACTCGGCTTTCAGGCTGGCAAAGGCCCTCTTTGACAGCCTGATATATTATAGCGCGCCGCCTGCCCAGGCACAAGATGTTGCGGTTCCTGAAAAATTACAAAAAAATCCTTGATTTACGGGACAGGTTATGGTATAGTCTTCTGGTGAATTTATGTAAAAGGGTGACATTGCCATGACTATCGCGCTCTCTATATTGCATCTTCTGTCCTGCCTGTTCCTGATCGTGGTCGTTCTGTTCCAGAGCGGCAAGCGCTCCGGCCTCTCCGGCGCCATCGCCGGCGGTGCGGACACCTTCATGACCAAGACCAAGGCAAAGACCTGGGACGCCCGTCTCGCGAAGATGACCAAGTGGGTCGCCATCGTATTCGTACTGATGACCCTGCTGCTGAACCTGATCTGAGACCGAACTGAGCGCCGCCTGATGGGCGGCGCTCTTTTCATATCTATATAAGTAGCTGGCGGCGGGGACGCAGGCGCCTTTTCAGGCCCTCGTCCCCGCCGTCTCATCTTCGTTTCAGGTCTTGCGCTCAAAGCGGTTGCCGCACTTGCAGCAGGTCAGGATCAGCTTGCCCTTGCCCCGGGGCACCCGCAGCAGCGTTTTGCAGGAGGGACAGCGAAAGAACTTATACTCCTTCCTCTGCTGCCAGCGGTCCTTGAGAGACCGGAACCACTGTGCGACGGCCCGCTTTTTCCGCAGATACCAGCCGTTCTCCTTCTCCCGCTTGTAGATGTTCCGGGACAGGATGCGGAAGTAGCAGTACCCCAGCGCCAATATGGCCGCGGCCCAGCAGAGAGAACCGATCACCTCTCCGGTCACCCAGGACAGCACGATCAGCACGATGGTGACGATCAGCAGGAACCTTGACAGCTCATCCGTGCCCCTGCGCCCATACATGAACCGGGCAATTCTATCTCTGAATCTCATGGGATCACCTTTCGGAAATCATCTTGGTATAAGCATAAACCAACCGGCGGCGTTTGTGTTGAACAAACTGTTAATTTCTGCGCCAAAACCGGAAAAATATTCCTTTTTGACCGCTCTTCACGGCAGGTTTCCATAAAAATATTTCTCTCTGTAATTGGGTAGTATTTCATAAAATTAAAGTATAATCGTCATTTGGCGCCCGCTGCGGTTGAAATTTGCGGCGCTTTACTTTAGTATATTAATGTTAAGTTTGACTTCAACGTGGAAGGAGAACGGGTCATGAAGAGAAATATCAAGGGTTTGAGCCTGTTTTTGGCTCTGTGCATGCTCCTGTCTGTGAGCGCTTACGCCTCCGGCGAGCCCACTGCTGAGCCCACCGTCGAGGAACCCATCGGGCCAGCGGCGGTCACCGTCATGGCTCCCGGCCCCGCGGTGAACATGCCCATCACAGCCAGGACCATCGACGTCAACAGCCTGCCCCCCGCCCGGCACGGCGCACTCACCGGCTTCACCGGCCGGGACGACACCGGCCGGATCACCGTGGGCAAGGAGGTAGGCGCCCCCGAGACCGTGGTGCTCGATGAGACCGTCACCGGTCCCGCCTACACCGCCGTCTATGCCAACGGGGAGAGGGCGGACGCCACCGTCACCGGCACCCTCGTCCTCACCGACGACACCGACGGCCGGATGGCCAGCGACTTCACCGGCCAGGGCGCGGCCTTGGCGGCCAACGGCGGCGCCGACATGACCGTCCAGAACGGGACCATCTTCACCAAGGGCTTCGCCCGGGACGGCCTGGTCGTCTCCGACGGCGCCAACGTCACGGTGCAGGGCTCCTCCATCACCGTCCTGGGCGCCGATCCCCTCACCCAGGCCTGGGACGGCTACGCCAACAGCGCCGACCAGAGCATCATGCTCTCGCCCCCCTGGGTCCTGGGCATCACGGGCGGCGCACGGGCCGTCAATATGCTCGGTTCCGCGCCCGTCCTCTC
>CANQIH010000180.1 GCA_947624035.1 uncultured Oscillospiraceae bacterium
TAAACTCTCCCTTTCTGAAAAATATCACTTCAGCTACGCATATAAATGCGGCTGCCGTCTTTGCCCTTTTTGACCTCCAGCTTGGCGGGGATGGTCTCCTCCAGGCGGCCCACATGGGAGATGACCCCCACCACCGCGCCGGAGCTCTGGCGGATGCCCTGGAGGATGGACACCGCGTCGTCTACCGCCTTGTCGTCCAGGGAGCCGAAGCCCTCGTCCACGAACATGGCCTCCATGTGCACCCCGCCGCCTCCGGCCCGCACCACGGCGGACAGGCCGATGGCCAGGCTCAGGGACACCAGGAACTTCTCGCCGCCGGACAGGGTGTTGACGCTCCGGCGCTGGTTCTGGGCGGTGTCGTATACCTCCAGCTCCAGGCCCTTTTTGTGGGTCTTGCCCGACGCCTCGTCCGTGCGGTAGAGCCGGTAGCGGCCGTCATAGACGGTCTCCAGCAGCCGGTTGGCCTCCGCCGTGACGGCGGCGAAGCGCACGCCCAGCACGTACCGCTGCAGGCTCACCCCTGCGCTTCCCTTCAGCCGCCGGGCGAACTCCATGTCCCGGTCCACGGCGGCCCGCTCCGCGTCGTATGCCTGCTTCCGGGCGGTCAGGTCTGCCAGCGCCGCGCCCATGTCACCAAGGGCCTTTTCCGCCAGCGCCGCGCCGGTCTGGGCCTGGCGGACCGTGTCCTCCGCCGCCTTGACGGCGGATCCCACCGCGGCCATATCCGGCGCGGTCCGGCCCTCCAGGGCGGCCCGCTTTTCCTGTACCGCCGCTCCGGCGCTCTTCAGCTCCGTGCGGAACTCGGTGCAGGACCGCTGCCGCCGCTGCCGCTCCGGCGGCTCCATGCAGGCCGCGGCGAATTGGGCCTCGTCCGCCAGGCCGGAGGCCTCCAGGGCGGCCTGCCAGGCCGCGGCGGCGCTCCGGGCCGCGCTTTGGGCCGCCTCCAGCTCCTTTCGCAGCCGCGCCGCCTCCGCGCCGGCCAGCTTTTCCGCCGTCTGCGCCGACTGCAGGGCGGACGCCGTGCCGCTCTCCGCCCGCTCAAAGGCCGCGACGGCGCCGGAGACCGCGGCGATCTGCCGCTCCAAAGCGTCCGCCGTGTCGATGCCCGGCAGCTTTCCGGCCTCGGCGCTCTCGCAGGCCGTCTTGGCCGCGGCCAGCCGGGACGTGGCCTCCGTCAGCGCCTTCTCCGCCAGGGCCTTGGCCTGCTCCGCGGCGGCGCGTGCCCTGCGTGCCTCGGCCTCGGCGTCGATGGCCTGTTTCTCCGCCTTGCCCAGGGCGTCCAGCTCGCTGTCCGTGATGTGCCCCTCGGTCACCGCCGCCGGGGCGGGATGCTCCCGGCTGCCGCACACGGGGCATGGCGCCCCGGGGACCAGCCTTTGGGCCAGGACGCCGCCGATGCCCTTCAGGTACGCGGCCTGTCCCCGCTGATGCTTTTCCCGGGCGGCATTCTGCCGCTCCAGCGCCGTCTGCCAGGCGGCCTCGGCCTTCCCGAAGGCCCGTCCGGCCTGGTCGCCGGCGTCCACCTTCTCCTGCCACAGGGTCAGGGCCTCCCGCTGCTGCCGCCGCTTTTCCGCCAGGGTGGCGTAGAGCCCCCGGGCGTTCTCCAGCAGCACCAGGCGGGCCCTGCCCGCGTCATAGTCCGCCCGGACCGCCTCGTGGGCCTCCCTGGCCCTGCGGGCCGCCTCCGTCCGGGCCGCCGCGGCTCTCAGCCGCTCCCCGGCGGCGGCAGCAGCCGTCTCCGCGGTGCGCAGCACGGTCTCTGCCTGGACGTGCGCCTCGTGGACGGGCCGAAGCTGCTCCGCCTGGTCCGCCATGCCCAGCAGCGCCTCCTCCGCCTCCATGCCCGGGATGCGCTGCCGCAGGGCGGCGTACGTTTTCTCCCGCTTGGCCAAGTCGGCGAACTCCCGGCTGTCCAGCAGCGCCTGCTTCTGCAGGGCCCGCTGCGCCTCCGCGGCCTTCCCGGCGGCCTGGGCCCGGCGCCTGAGCTCCTCCAGCTGGGCCGCGCCCTCCTGCTCCTTTTGGGCCAGCTCCTCCAGGCTGGCGCAGCCGTACTCCGTGAGCTTGGCCGCCGCCCGCTCCTGCTTCTCCCGCAGGGCGGCGTCCCGGCCGGACACCCGGTCAAAGACCGTCTGCACCGCCTGCTCCCACCGCCCTGCGTGAAAGAGCTTCGTCAGGATATCCTCCTTCTCGTCGGATTTGGAGGTCAGAAGCCGCTCGAACTGGCCCTGGGGCAGGATGATGACCTGCCGGAACTGGTCGTAGGTAAGGCCGATGATCCGCTCCGCCATGGCGTTCACCGCGGACTTTTTGCCGTTGGCCAGCAGCGGCATCCAGCCGCCGTCCCGCAGCTCCATGCACTGGTGCTCCTCGGTCTCGTTGACGCGGGCCACGCGCAGGGAGCGCAGGAACTTATACCGGCGGCCGCCGTTTTCAAAGACGAACTCCACCCGCGTCACGTCGCCCCTGCCCGCCAGCTTGCAGCGCATGTCGCCCAGTTCGCCCCGGGCGCCGCCGCTGGCCCGGCCGTACAGGGCCACGGACATGGCGTCCAGGATGGTGGTCTTGCCGGCGCCGGTCTCGCCGCAGATGAGGAACAGGCCGCCCCGCTCCAGCTCCGTGAAGTCCACGAACTGCCGGTCCATGTAGGGGCCGAAGCAGGTGAATTCAATGGTGACAGGTCTCATCTCACGCCTCCTCCGCCTGGGCCATGGCCTCCCGGAACAGGGCCAGCTGCCCCTCCGTGGGCGTGTAGTCGAACCGCTCGGCCAGGAACTTGCGCAGCACGTCCTCGTCGCTCATGGTCTCCAGCTCCTCCACCGTCAGAGTGGTCTGCCCGCCGCTGTCCTCCGCGCTCATGCCCGTCACCTCCAGCAGGTACGGGAACTGCTCCCGCAGCTCCGCCTGGGTCTCCAGCCCCGGGTACCGGTCCGTGACGTGCAGCCGCAGATAGTGGTCCTTCAGGTCCTCCCGGGCCATCAGCTCCGCGAAGGTCCCCTCGGCGGTCCGTCTGTCCCGCAGCAGCGGCAGCGGCACGAACGAGCTGGACATGTCCTCCGTGTCGATGAGCACCACGCCCTTTTCCTGGTCCTCCTCGCTGAAGGAGTACTTCACGGGGCAGCCGCTGTAGCGCACGCCCGGCCCCACCTGCTGGGGCCGGTGGATGTGGCCCAGGGCGGCGTAGTCAAAGCCCCGGAACACGTCCCGGCTCACGGCGGGGGCCAGCCCCTTCATGGCCGCCCGGTCCGACTCGGACAGCGCCGCGCCCACGATGTAGGCGTGGCCGGCCACGATGTTCCGGCGGCCCGGGTCCATGGTGTCCCGGATGTGGCCAAACACCACCGCGTGGGCGTCCTCCAGGGTGCGGATGTCCTCCTGCCGCTCCGGGAACAGCGCCTGGACCTCGTACCGGTTGAAAAAGGGCACCGGGTACACCGCCACCCGGCCGCCGTCCAGCAGCACGGGCCGGATGTCCCGCTCCAGGCGGCCGGAGATGTGCAGCCCCGCCCCGGCCAACAGCTCCCGGTGGGCCGCCAGCCGGTCCGGCTGGTCGTGGTTGCCGGCGATGACGATGAACGGCACGCCCAGTTCGCCGCAGATGGTCTGGGCCGCGCTGTCGAACAGGGCCACGGCGTCCGCGCCCACGTTCCCGCTGTCGTACACGTCCCCGGCGCACAGCACCGCCCCCGCGTTCTCCCGGCGGATCAGGCCGTATAGCTGCTCCAGAAAATACTCCTGGCAGTCCTGGTAATTCCCCGTCCCGACCCGCATGCCGAAATGCCAGTCAGAGGTGTGGATGATCTTCATGGCGTGTTTCTCTCTTTCCGTATAGAAAAGGGACGCTTCCGTCCCGGATAGAGTATAGCAAATGCCGGCGGTATTGACAATATATGACTGTCATGTAAAGAGAGACGAAAACGCCGGGGAGAAAAACTCCCCGGCGTTCGTATTGGCGCTGTCTGATGAAGTCCTGCCGGCTCACGCCCAGGGGTTCTCCGTAGGGTAGGGCAGGGCCTTGGGCTGGTTGTAGGCGATGTCCCGCACGCCCAGGAGCTTGAATACCTCGAAAAGCTCCTTGCCGTAATGGCCGAAGGCCACGGCCCCG
>CANQIH010000181.1 GCA_947624035.1 uncultured Oscillospiraceae bacterium
CATCGCAGTCCGCGCCCATCCGTCCCAGCAGAGAGGGGATGAGCCCGCCGTCCGCGTCCACCAGGGCGTACAGAAGGTGCTCCGGCGTCACGTACTGGTTGTCGTTCTCCCTTGCCATGGCGGTGGCGTTGTTGATGGCCTCGATGGTCTTTTGCGTCAGTTTATCGCTGTTCATGGGATCACTTCCTTCAGAATAATGAATACCGCTTTGCCTCCCCTGTGTAAGGGGAGGTGGTTTGCCGGAATGGCAAACCGGAGGGGTTGTTCATCCTCTTAAATTACAGAATAGTATTGCCCTCGCGGAGCCAGTTCAGATACTCCCGCTCCACGGCCCGGCTGTCCAGCTCCCCGGCCAGGTACCCCTTCATGAGCCGGTCGAACAGGCGCACATAGGCGCTGATGGCCCCGGCCACGTCGGCGGTGCTGTAGTCCCGGCGGCCCGGCAGGGCGATGGTCCGGGTGAACTTCCCCGCGTAGAGGGCGTAATCCACCGGCCGGGAGATATAGGGCGCGATGAGCTCGTCCTCCACCTGCTTCCAAAGCCGGAAGAACTGCCCCATGGCGTCCAGAAGCTCCTGGGACTGGGTGCGAAACACCACGGACAGCTCGCCCAACGCCTCCTGCCGGTCCCGGTACAGCTCCACGGAGTACTTCACCGTGGGCCGGTAGCGGTATTGAAGGCTGGACTTCAGGCTCATGGTGGTGGCGTTGGGGGTGATGAACGGCACCAGGGCACCATCCGTGTCCAGTATCTCGCTGATCTGCCGGAAGATATCCTGCACCCGGCGCTCCGGCGTCACCATGTCCACATACTCCGCCAATATCTGATTGACCAGGGCGGAGCGGTTGGTGTTCATCCGGTGGGCCAGGGCGTCCACCGCCCGGACCACGTCGTCCGAGAGCATCAGGCTGTACAGGGTCTTTTTCATATCTCTCACCTCACGACAATATTACATCGGTATATAAATTTTGTCAAGCGATTTATATAAACATTCACAAAAAATTAAAGCCTTAAATCACTGCCGCACCCCTCGGCTCCCCCTACGGGGGAGCTGGCTGCGGGCTCTGCCCGCAGACTGAAGGGGGGAAATCGACGGCTGGTCTATGAACTACCGTTTCACCCTACCGCCGCGTCGAAAGGCTCCTGAAGACGATGGGGAATTGCAAAGCAAGCCCCCATTCGTCGGTCAGGAGCCTTTCTCCTTCTCCCCAAAGGGCAAGCGTGCCCTTTGGGGACCCCATGGCACCTCCCCTCAAGGGGAGGCAAGGGGGTGGTGCTTATCCAACACCATCCCCCAAGGGGAGGCAAGGGGCTTGGCAAACGTCCAGCCCCCCGAGAGGGAGGCAAGGGGGGCTGGAGGAAGTCAGATCAGCAGCACCGATTCCGCGGGGCGCTGGTAGTTCTGCTCCAGCATGGCCCGGTGGGAGAGGAAGGCGGCGTCGGTGAAGGACCGGGCCTTGTGGGGGCACTTGTGGACGCAGGCGTGGCACTTGATGCAGATGCCCGTGGTCTTGCCCGGGTCCTCCCGGTCGATGCTGCCCATGGGACACACATAGACGCACTGGCCGCACCGTGTGCACAGCATGGGGTCCACAGACGGGGTGGCCTTCAAAAACTTGGCGGGCTGGCCGTCCGTGCCCAGGGGGGTGTAGTAGGGCGCGGCCGGGTCCCCGGGGACCTGGGCGGCGGCCAGGGCGGGGCCTCCGGCCTGGTATTTTTCCAGGCACTTGGCGCCGAAACCGGCCAGCTGCGCCAGGTCAGCCTCATTGGGGCGGCCCGGGGCCAGCTTGTCCGTAAAGCTGTGCTCCGTGGCCACAGCCGCACCGGCCAGGACGGAAAAGCCATTGGCCGTCAAAATGGCGTACAGCTCTGCCAGGGCGTTGTCGAAGCTCCGGTTGCCGAAGCACACCACAGCCACGGCGGCAGCGCCATTCCCGTGCAGGCGCTCCGCCAGGAAGGGGGAGAGCTTGTTTGGCACCCGGCCGGCATACACCGGCACGCCCACGAACACCAGGTCCCCGGGGCCGAAGGAGATATCTCCGCGCCGTCCGGCAGGGCGGGTGATGTCCGTATACCCCGCGTCCGGCCCGGCCATGGCCCGGACCGTCTTCTCCACGTTCCCGCAGGGACTGAAATACACGCCTTTCATGCCCATAAAAGATTGCTCCTTTGTAGTCTTTCCGTCATTATACCACCGTTTCACCGGCCTGTCATTGAACGTTTTTCAATCTGTTAACAAATAACAGGCGCCGGTGTATTATGATACAATTACATCTCTGTGGGAGGCCGCACTGTGAACGAGCAGGACCGGGACAACCGCATATCCGACCCGGACAGCCCGGTGCCGGAGCAGAGCCGCTCCGTGTACAGCGACGCCTACTACCGCTCCGCGCCCCAGTCGGGCCGGACCAGCTACGGCTACAGCCCCGCCCGGGGCTATCCCCAGCAGGACGGCGGCCACCGGTACCCCGGCCAGATGGGCCTGCGGGGCATCCTGACGCTTTGCATCGTGTGTATATTGATGGCCAGCGCCGTGGGCGTGGGCGGCATGTACGTGCTGTCCCGCAGCCGCCCGGCGTATGACGCCGGGACCTCCGCCGCCTCGGACTTCTACGCCCGGGCCCGGGCCTCCCAGCCGGCGGACGACATGCCCCTGGCCATCCAGAAGCCCGGCGCCGGGGCCCAGCCTATGACGGCGGAGCAGATCTACCCCATGGCCTGCCGCCAGGTGGTGGGCGTGTCTACCTCCGAGGCGGTGCAGAACGTCTTCGGCCAGGTCATCAGCACCGGCGTGGCCGGGTCCGGCGTCATCCTCAGCCAGGATGGCTATATCGTCACCAATTACCACGTCATCGAGCGGTCCTACAACACGGGACAGCCCATATCCGCCGTGACCTGCGACGGCGCCTCCTATCCCGCCCAGGTGGTGGGCGTGGAGTCGGAGAGCGACCTCGCGGTGCTGAAAATAGAGGCGCCGGACCTGGAGCCGGCGGCATTGGGTGACTCGGACATGCTGACCGTGGGCCAGACCGTGTACGCGGTGGGCAACCCCCTGGGGGAGCTGACCTACACCATGACCAGCGGCATCGTCTCCGCATTGGACCGGCGCATCGCCATCAGCGAGGATATGGCCGTGAACATGCTGCAGTTCGACGCCGCCGTGAACAGCGGCAACTCCGGCGGCCCGCTCTATAACGCCTACGGCCAGGTGGTGGGCATCGTCACCGCCAAGTACTCCGCCGGCGGCACGGAGGGCCTGGGCTTCGCCATCCCCATCGCCGACGCCTGCTATATCGCAAACGAGCTCATCACCCGGGGCTACGTGCCCGGCAAGGCCTACCTGGGCCTGCGGCTCACCAACGTGTCCCCCAGCGCCGCCCGGTACTTCGGCATGGTGACCGGGGCCTACGTCAACGACGTGGTGGAGGGTAGCTGCGCCGCCGGCGCGGGGCTGCGCCGGGGCGACATCATCACCGCCGTCAACGGCGCGGCGGTGCGAAACAGCGACGACATGGTCTCCCAGGTCCGGCAGTACCGGGCCGGGGACAGCGCCGAGCTCACTGTGTACCGGGACGGCGCCTACATCGACGTGACCGTGGTCTTTGACGAGGCCCTGCCCGCCCCCACCGGTGCCCCCCTCCCGCCGGGGAGATAATGGAATAGTTGCGCCCCCGTCCGCCGGACGGGGGCGCTGCTGCATTGGCAGGGCAATCACTTGGACGACCGGCACGCCAAAGCCCCCTCTGACGAGGGCCATTTTTGGTTGACTGCCAGGCCCTTGCCTCCCCTTGGGGGGAGGTGCTGAGCAGAGCGTGGCGGCCGGAAGGGGGAAGCCTACCGGAAAGACCTGTGCTGGTTTCCCCCCTTCAGTCTCGTCGCCCTGTGGGCTCCTCGCCAGCTCCCCCGAGGGGGAGCCGAGGGGTGCGGAGCAAGTTTGGACGATTGCCGCACTTAAGCCTCCCTCTGACGAGGGGGCTGGGCAGGTTATCATACGAAGTGCAACACTGAAAGAAAAAAGAGACAACATAGCTCAAATCGTGTAAAATGTAAGCG
>CANQIH010000182.1 GCA_947624035.1 uncultured Oscillospiraceae bacterium
CGACCCAGAAAATGTCTCGGCTGGCGCTCTCCTGCCGAAGTTTTTGGTGTTGCACTTGCTTGACAATCTGCCCTGTCAGCGAAGCTGACTGGGGGATCGTTACCGAGCTGGGACATATACCAAACCCGGCAACAACCCTTCCGCCTCGCTTCGCTCGGCACCTCCCCTTGCACAGGGGAGGCTTGGGACCGGCAATTATCTGGGCGCGAACTTAAGCGAGGCTGGGCATGACGAAGCTTTTGGGAAAAGAGCATCTGCGGGGCTTGAAGAGCCGGTGGCTGCGGTCGGGGATACTGCTGACCGTGCTCATCGTCGTGCTCTTCACCGTGGCCGTGTCCCTGGGCGTGCGCAGCTACTACTATAACGCCGTGCGCACCGGCCTGAGCACCAAGGCCCAATCCGCCTCCAACTTCTTCACCGGCTACATCTCCCAGACCTACAGCCAGTACTACCAGAGCGCCTACCGCTACACCGAGAGCTTCGAGGACAAGGACCGGCTGGAGCTCCAGTTCGTCAACTCCCGGGGCATGGTGGAGGTGTCCAGCTACGGCATCTCCGCCGGCACCACCCCCGGCACCCAGGACGTCCAGGACGCCCTGGCCGGGAAGTCCCTGGGCTACTGGCAGGGCCGCCGCCACGGCACGGGGGAGCGGATCATGGCCGTGTCCGCGCCCCTGGTGTCCTCCGACGGCACCGTCATCGGCGCCATGCGCTACGTCACCAGCCTGAAGCTGGTGAACCGGCAGATACGGGCGCTGTCCGCCGCCGCCGCGGGGGTGGGCGCCCTCATATTGCTGGCGGTGCTTTTGAGCAACTTCTACTTCATCCGCACGGTCACCGAACCCCTCACCGAGCTCACCGCCCTGGCCCACCGCATCGCCGAGGGCAGCTACGGCATCCAGGCCCAGAAGAAATACGACGACGAGATCGGCGACCTGACCGACGCCATCAACGAGATGAGCGCCAAGATCGGCGAGTCGGAGCGGACCCAGACCCAGTTCATCTCCACCGTGTCCCACGAGCTGCGCACCCCCCTCACCGCCATCACCGGCTGGGCCGAGACCATGGCCTATGACGACACCATATCCGGTGACTCCAAGCGGGGCATCGCCATCATCTCCAAGGAGTCCGGCCGCCTCACCAAGATGGTGGAGGAGCTTTTGGAGTTCACCCGCATCCAGGACGGCCGGTTCAACCTGAACGTGGAGGCCCTGGACGTGGCCGGGGAGCTGGAGGACGCCATCTACACCTATGGCAACCTCATGCGCCAGGAGGGCATGACCGTGGAGTACACGCCGCCAGATGAGACCATCCCCCTGATCCTGGGGGACCCGGAACGGCTCAAGCAGGTATTTCTGAACATCATGGACAACGCCTCCAAGTACGGCCGGGTCGCCGGCCGCATCGTGGTGACCATCGGCGCCACCGGCGCCTGGGTGGTCATCCGGTTCCGGGACTTCGGCCCCGGCATCCCCCCGGAGGAGCTGCCCTTCGTGAAAAAGAAGTTCTATAAGGGCAGCGGCAAGGAGCGGGGCAGCGGCATCGGTCTTTCCGTCTGCGACGAGATCGTGGCCCGGCACAAGGGCAAGCTGGAGCTGGAAAACGCCGCCGACGGCCGCTCCGGCCTCATCGTGACCGTGATGCTCCCGGTGATGAACGCCGAGGAGCTGACCATATAAGCTATTTGCAGAAAGGCATTTTGCATGGCGAAAAATACGAAAAAGGAGAGCTGCGGGTTCAAGACGTCCATCGGCGGGCAGGCCCTCATCGAGGGCATCCTCATGAAGGGCGTGGACAAGTACTCGGTGGTCATCCGAAACCCGGAGGGGGAGCTGGTCACCAAGATCGAGAAGCTCAAAATGCCCAAGGACAGGCACCCCATCCTGGGCAAGCCCTTCATCCGGGGCGTGGTGAACTTTGTGGCCACCATGGCCATGGGCATGAAGGCGGTCACCTACTCCGCCAAGTTCCTGCCCGAGGACGAGCAGGAGGAGCCCTCCAAGCTGGACCTGTGGATCGAGAAAAAGCTGGGTTCGGAGAAGGCGGAAAAGGTCATCATCGGCATCGCCCTGGTGCTGGGGCTGGCGCTGGCCCTGGGCCTGTTCATCTTCCTTCCCACGTTCCTGGTGGGCCTCATCGGCCCCCTGCGCCACGGCCACGACGGGCTGCGCACCCTGCTGGAGGGCGTGCTGAAGCTGGTCATCTTCCTGGGGTACATGGCCGCCGTCAGCCGCATGAAGGAAATGAAACGCATGTGGGGCTACCACGGCGCCGAGCACAAGAGCATCTACTGCTATGAGCACGGCAAGGAGCTCACCGTGGACAACGTCCGCACCGAGAGCCGCTTCCACCCCCGCTGCGGCACCAGCTTCCTGCTGGTGGTCATCATCCTGAGCATATTCGTGTTCATCGTGGTGAACGCATTCCTACACGTGGACAACGTGTTTTTGCGGATGCTGGTGAAGCTGCTGCTGCTGCCGCTGGTGGTGAGCATCACCTACGAGCTCAACGGCTGGCTGGGCCGGCACGACGACCTCACCATCTCCCGCATCCTCTCCTGGCCGGGCCGGATGCTCCAGCATCTGACCACCCAGGAGCCGGACGACGGCATGATGGAGGTGGCCATCACCGCCCTGAAGCTGGTCATCCCGGAGCAGAAGGGTTTGGATGAGTGGTAAAAGCAAACACCGCACCCGAAGCGGAGAGATATGAGCTATGGCAAAGACGTATAACGACATCTATATCCAGGCCAGGAGGGCGCTGAAGGACGCCGGCATCGAGGCGTACGCCCTGGAGGCCCGGCTCATCGTGGCCCAGGCCGCGGGAAAGACCACCGGCCAGCTCATGCGGGACATGAACCTCTATGCCTCCGAGAGCTTCGACAAGGCCGTGCTGGACATGGTGACCCGCCGGACAAAGGGTGAGCCCGTGGCCTACATCACCGGCGGCTGGGAGTTTTACGGCGTGCCCCTGGAGGTGACGCCGGACGTGCTCATCCCCCGGATGGACACCGAGGTGCTGGTGAAGGCGGCCATCGCCCTTTTCGAGGGGCGCAACGGCCGGCCCCGGATCCTGGACCTGTGCGCCGGGTCCGGCTGCGTGGGCTGCGCCCTGGGCGTGCACATGCCCGGCGCCAGGGTGGTCATGGTGGACAACGACCCAAAAGCCCTGTCCGTCTGCCGCCGGAACATCCGCAAGAACAACCTGGAGGTCCGGGTGATGTGCGTGGAGGCGGACGTGACCGAAAAGCCCCCCATGCTCCTGGGCAAGTTCGACCTCATCACCTGCAACGCGCCCTACGTCCCCTCCGGGGAGCTGGCGTCGCTGGACGCCTCCGTGCGGGACTACGAGCCCGTGGCCGCCCTGGACGGCGGCGAGGACGGGCTGGATATCATCCGTCCGGTGATACGGCTGTGGAAGTCCGTTTTAACGGACAGAGGCGTCCTTATGCTGGAGATCGGGGAGGGTCAGGCCCAGGCTGTGGCCGAACTTCTCACCCAGGCCGGCTTCACGAAGGTGGGCGCCCTGCAGGACACCGCAGGCACCGACCGGGTGATGGTGGGCCGGCTGTAATTCTGGAAAATACGGTGCGTCCGCCGGGACGCACGAAAAGGAGATCGACATGGCTACAAAGAAGACGGCGCCTCCGGCCCCCGTCGGGCAGGCGGCAGACAAGAAGAAAGCCCTGGAGACGGCGCTGGCCCAGATCGAGAAGAACTACGGCAAGGGCGCCATCATGCGCCTGGGCGAGGACATCCCCGTGAACGTGGAGTCCATCCCCACCGGCTCCCTGGGCCTGGACCTGGCCCTGGGCATCGGCGGCGTGCCCAAGGGGCGCATCGTGGAGATCTACGGCCCCGAGGCCAGCGGCAAGACCACCCTGGCCCTGCACATCGTGGCCTCCGCCCAGAAGGCCGGCGGCGAGGCGGCCTACATCGACGTGGAGCACGCCCTGGAGCCGGCCTACGCCCGGGCCGTGGGCGTGGATATCGACAACCTGCTCATCTCCCAGCCGGACACCGCCGAGC
>CANQIH010000183.1 GCA_947624035.1 uncultured Oscillospiraceae bacterium
CAGCCACAACCCCAAGGCCTACAACGGCTACAAGGTCTACTGGTCCGACGGCGCCCAGCTGCCGCCCCACCACGCCGCCGTGGTAGCCAAGACCATGAGCGAGATCGACATCTTCTCCGACATCTCCACCATGCCCTTTGAGGAGGCCTTGGAGAAGGGACTCATCGAGTACCTTGGCGCGGAGACCGACGAGCTGTTCCTGCAAAATGTCCTGGCCCAGGCCATCGACCCGGACGCGGTCCGGGAGGTGGCAGACGACTTCCAGCTGGTGTACACCCCCTTCCACGGCGCCGGCCACAAGCTGGTGCCCGAGGCGCTGCGCCGCCTGGGCCTGAAGCACATCCACCCCGTGCCGGAGCAGATGGTCATCGACGGCCACTTCCCCACGGTGGAGAGCCCCAACCCGGAGAACCCGGAGGGCTTCTACCTGGCGGTGGACCTGGCCCGGAAGGTGAAGAGCGAGCTCATCGTGGGCACGGACCCCGACTCCGACCGGGTGGGCGTCATGGCCCTGGGCAAGGACGGGGACTACCACACCATCACCGGCAACCAGATGGGCGCCCTGCTGGCGGACTATGTCATCACCGCCCGGAAGGCCCGGGGCATCCTGCCGGAAAAGCCCGCGGTCCTGTCCACCATCGTCTCCACCGCCATGACCCGCGCCATCTGCGAGGCCAACGGCGTCCACTTCGAGGAGACCTTCACCGGCTTCAAATTCATGGCCGAAAAGCTGGCGGCCTACGCCGCGGAGAACACCGGCTATCAGTACGTACTGGCCTTCGAGGAGAGCTACGGCTACATGATGGGCGACTACGTCCGGGACAAGGACGCCGTCACCGCCTCCATGATGATCGTGGAGATGGCCGCCCACTACTTCAAGCGGGGCATGACCCTGCTGGACGCCCTGGACGCGCTCTATGAGAAATACGGCCATTTCGCCGAGAAGACCTTGAACATCTACATGGAGGGCGTGGACGGCCCCGAGCGCATGGCCGCCCTGATGACCAGCCTGCGGGAGCACACCCCCGCGGACCTGTCCGGCCAGCGGATCGTCCGCATGCGGGACTACAAGGACGGCACCATCACCGTGCCCGGCCTGGGCCCCGTGGGCCGCACGCCCATCTCCGGGTCCAACGTGCTGTACTTCGAGCTGGAGAACGGCACCAACTTCATCATCCGCCCCTCCGGCACGGAGCCCAAGATCAAGATATACATCCTGGCCCGGGGCAGGGACGCCGCCGAGTGCCAGCAGAAGATCGACGCCTGCATCGCCGCGGCGGACGCGCTGGGAAAGGGCTGACGGTTTGAAGCGTATCCTCAGCCTGTTCCTGCTCCCCGTGCTGCTCCTGGGCCTTTTGGCCCCTGTCCCGGCCCTGGCCGTGGACGCGGGCGAGGCCCGGGTGGTCATCGGCGCGGACCTGTCCGGCGAGGAGATCAACACGGTCTACAGCCTGATGGGCCTGACCCGGGGCAGCGTCAAGGAGCTCATCGTCACCAACGCCGAGGAGCGGACCTATCTGGAGGGGCTCATAGCCAGTGACGTGATCGGCACCCGCAGCATCTCCAGCGTGTACCTCCGGGCGTCGAGCGCCGGCAGCGGCCTTTCCGTCACCTGCACCAACATCGACTGGTGCACCGGGGACATGTACCGCTCCGCCCTCAGCACCGCCGGCATCCGGGACGCCGAGGTCCGGGTGGCCGCCCCCTTCGCCGTGTCCGGCACCGCCGCCCTCACGGGCATCTACAAGGCCTATGAGGACATCACCGGCACGTACCTCGCGGACGCGGCCAAGACCGCCGCCGCAGACGAGCTCATCGTGACGGCCCAGCTGGCGGACCAGGTAAGCGGCGATGACGCCGTGGCCATCGTCAACGAGCTGAAGCTCATCCTGGACGAGACGGAGCTGATGACTGACAGCGAGCTCCACGAGCAGATCGAGACCGTGGCCTCGGAGTACGGCTACACCCTGGACAGCTCCCTGGTGGACCGGCTCACGGGCCTGTGCCGCCAGCTGGAGGGCCTGTCCGTCTCGGAGCTGCAGAGCCAGGCGGAGCAGTTCATGAACTCCCTGTCCGGCAAGGCGGAGGGCCTGGGCGCGAAGATCGCCGCGTTCCTCCAGCGCATCTCCGATTTTCTGGCAAACCTGTTCTGACAAAAAGACATTTGAACGCCCGGAGAGGACAGTTTCCTCCCCGGGCATTTTCTTTGCTCAGGGGCCCTTGACTATTTGTAATAGTATGCTACAATGCGGCTGATTCCCATATCTCAGCGAGGACATACCCATGGAGACCACCCAGAAAAACGGCATCGTCGAGGGCGTGATCTGGAAGCAGCTGCTGATCTTTTTCTTCCCCATCCTGATCGGCTCCTTCTTCCAGCAGCTATACAATACCGTGGACACCATCATCGTGGGCCAGTACGTGGGCAAGGAAGCCCTGGCCGGCGTGGGCAGCACCGGCACGGTCATCAACCTGTGGCTGGGCTTTTTCATCGGCCTGGCCGGCGGCGCGTCGGTGATCATCTCCCAGTACTACGGCGCGGCTGACCGGGACAGCCTCTCCAAGGCCGTGCACACCTCCGTGGCCCTGGCCCTGGCCGGGGGCGTGGCCCTGACGGCGGTGGGCGTCTCCACGGCCAAGGCCTCCCTGGAGCTGCTGGACGTGCCCGAGGACGTGCTGGACGAGGCCATGACCTACATCAACATCTTCTACTGCGGCATGGTCCCCAACCTCATCTACAACGTGGGCACCGGCATCCTCCGGGCCATCGGCGACTCCAGGCGGCCCCTCTATATCCTCATGGCCTGCTGCGTGGTGAACATCGTGCTGGACCTGCTCTTCGTGGTGGTGTTCCGCTGGGCGGTGATGGGCGTGGCTCTGGCCACCGTGCTGTCCCAGACCGTCAGCGCCGGCCTCATCATGGTCCTTCTCATGCGGACGAAGGACGCCTACCGGGTGACCCTGCGGCAGATACGGTTCAACGGCTTCATGCTCCGGCGGGTGGTGCGCATCGGCCTGCCCAGCGGGTTCCAGTCGGTGCTCTACTCCATATCCAACCTGGTCATCCAGGCGGCTGTGAACTCCTTCGGCACCGACGCCGTGGCCAGCTGGTCGGCGGTGAGCCGGGTGGACGGCTTCATCTGGATGGTGATGGCGGCCTTCGGCATCTCCGTGACCACCTTCGTGGGCCAGAATTTCGGCGCCGGCCGGTACGACCGGGTCAAACGGGGCACCTGGGTGTGCGTGGCCATGACCGCTGGGACCATCTTCACCCTGAGCGTGCTGGAGATCGTCTTTGCCGGGCCCATTTTGCGCATCTTCACCGGCGACGAGGCCGTGGTGGCCCTGGGCAGCTCCTTCGTGCGGGTGTGGGCCCCGGCATACACCGCCTATGTGTTCGTGGAGATACTCTCCGGCGCGGCCCGGGGCGTGGGCGAGGCGCTGCAGCCCATGATCATCACCATCTTCGGCGTGTGTGTACTGCGGCTCATCTGGATCTGGGGCGTGCTGCCCCTGCACCGGACCCCGGCCATGGTGGCCGCCAGCTACCCCGTCACCTGGGGCATCACGGCGGTGGTGTTCCTCATCTACCACCTGCGGATGAACTGGCTCAAGCGCCACATCCCGGCGTGACAGGTGTGTTTAGCACAGTATATATTTTCCCTTATGCCCTTGCAATGAATTAAAGAAGGGTTTATAATTACTTCTGTCATGCGCATACCATCCGCGTATGACCGCTGCACGGAGACACCAAAGCCTGCCGCTCCGCGCAGGACAGAAGCTCCACATAGCAAAAAGGAGAGATCTGATCATGAAGCAGCGTTCCCTCTCATTCATCCTGGCGTTTGTGCTTTTGTTCTCCCTCTGCGTCCCGGCGTTCGCGTCGGAAGGCCCGGCAGAGGGAGACATCTTTGTCTCCGCCGAAGAGCCCGCTCTGGCGGAGGACGAGCTGCCGCTGGCCGGCGAGACCGCGGTGGACACCGCGCCTACGGCGCCCGCCCCTGAGACG
>CANQIH010000184.1 GCA_947624035.1 uncultured Oscillospiraceae bacterium
CCCCTGCATGGTGATGGCCCCGTTGAAGCCCAGGTACCAGCCCCAGGACAGGATCTCCTTGGCCATCTCGGCGCTGCCGGAGTAGCAGTGGAACTCCCCCCGGACGTTGGGGTGCCGCCGCAGGATGTCCAGGCAGTCCCCGTGGGCCTCCCGGTCGTGGATGACCACGGGCAGGTCCAGCTCCTCGGCCAGGACGAGCTGCGCCTCGAATACCTCCTGCTGGGTCTGCTTCCATTCCAGATCGTAGTGGTAGTCCAGGCCGATCTCCCCTATCGCCACCACCTTCGGGTCCTTTGCCCAGGCCCGAAGCATGTCCGCGCTCTCGCCGGTCCAGCTCTTGGCGTCGTGGGGATGCCAGCCCACCGCGGCGTAGATGTAGTCATAGGTATGGGCAAACTCCACGGACCGCCGGCTGGTGGCCTCGTCGCAGCCCACGTTCACAACCAGGTCCACGCCGGACCCGGGCAGGGCCGCCAGCAGGTCCTCCCGGTCCGCGTCGAACCACTCGTCGTCATAATGGGCATGGGTGTCGAAAAACATACCGCTCCCCCCTACTTGTTCAATATCCGGGCGATCACAGGCCGGGTCACCTTCATGGCCCCCTTGGGGCAGAACTCCTGGCAGCAGAAGCACCGGATACACTTGCCCCTATCGATGCGGGGCAGCTTATCCCGCATGGTGATGGCCTTGGCCGGGCATATCTCGGCGCACTTGGCGCAGCCCACGCACTCGTCCCTGTTGGGGCCGGGCCGGGAGCTGAGGGCCTTTTGCATGATCTTCCCAAAGGCCTTCTTGAAGGGGTTTATCCCCTCCCCAAACAGCATCTCGCCGAAAAACACCACGTCGTTTTTCGTGCCGATGTTGTTGAAGTCCCGCACCCGAAAACTGTCCACATCTCCGGCAACGTCCAGCTCCTGCCAGCTGGCCGGGATGAGCTTCCGCTCGTAGGCCGCCTCTAGGGTGGGCACGTCGCGCCGCCCCAGGCCGATGAGTTCGGCGCACACCAGGTCCGCCATGTGGGGCGATCTGGACGCCGCCAGCAGGCCCATGGGCTTGGCGTCCCCCATGGTGGGGCCGTTCCCGTCCATGCCCACTACCCCGTCCACGACGGACAGTACGGGTTTGAAATACTCGTCCAGGTCCACGATCATCCGGGCGAAGTCCGCCGCGTTGGGGTATTTGTAGTGGTACTCCGGCTTCATGGTGCCGGGGATGACGCCGAACATGTTCTTGGCCGCCGCGGACATGGCCATCATGCCGTGGCTCTTGAGCTTGCAGAAATCCACGATGGCGTCGCAGCCGTCCAGCCAGCCGGTGTAGGTGAACCGCTTCGCCACAGCGCCGGCCGGATTTTCCGCCTCCTTCTGGGTGAAATCCATGTTGAGCACCGCCCCGGCGGCCTCCGTCTCGTGCATGCCCGTGGCCCGGTAGACGTTTTTCACGTAGGCCGCGGCGTAGAGCCCGCCCGGGCTGTCCCCGATGACCACCGACGCCGCGCCCCGCTCCTTCAATAGCTTCGTCAGCTCCGACAGCAGCACGGGGTGGGTGGTGGCCCCGGCCTCCGGCTTCATGAAGGACACCAGGTTGGCCTTGATGCCCACCTTCATGCCCTCCCGCACGAAGTCCAGCCCGCCGATGGGCTCCAGGGCGTCCAGCAGCGCCTGGCGGCACACCGCCGGGTCATAGCTGGGGCAGGATACGATGGATACTTGCGCCATGATGCTTCACCTCCCGCCCATCATATACCAAGACCCTTTCCAGCGCAAGGGAAAAGGTGTATAATCGTAACGGGAGGTGATACCGTGAACGCGCGCGTCTTCAGCCGGGCCGTGGCCTGTCTGGCCCTTTTGGTCCTGCTGCTGTCCGTCCTGTTCCTGGCGTTTTCCTGGCGGACCATGCCGGACCTCATCCCCACCCACTTTAACGCCGCCGGCGCCATCGACGGCTGGGGGGACAAGTCCTCCGTCCTCATCCTGCCGGTGATCGGCGCCCTCGCCGTGGGGCTGCTCCTTCTCGTATCCTTCATCGCCGGCAGCATGAAAAATACCGGCGGCGTCCGCCCCATGACCGCCATGGCGTTCATGACCAGGCTCCAGGCCCTGATCGTGGCCTTGGTGTTCGCCTATATCACCGTCTGCTCCTGCCGTAGCGTGCCCCTGGGCCGCTGGTTCGGTCCCCTCTTCACCGGCCTTGTGGCCGCCGTCATCATCGTCTGCGCCCTCTGGGCCTGTATACCAAAGAGAAAGTGAAACAGCAAAAGCCGGCGCGGCCATCCCGCACCGGCTCATTTTGTGTTCCCTTTACCGCGACGAGATGACCGACACGAGATAAAAGGGCACGGCGTCGTCCTCGTGGGTCTCCACGACGGTGATGTCCACGGTGTGGGCCCTGTCCTTCCCGTGGACCAGCAGGTCCTGTAGATAGAGGCAGTCGCCCCAATCCTCGTCGAAGTTGGCGTCCAGGATCACGGCCCGGCTCTCGTCCCCATCCACCACCGCTCTGGCGACGGGGGCGGGCTTTTTCACGCTCTTGCGGTACTGCACCGCGAGGCATGTCCCCTCCACGGTGAAACATATGGCGTCGCCGGTATGGCTGGCCGTGTACCCGTGGCGGAACATCTGGGTGATGTGCTCCTGGGGCGTGTGGTCCGGCTCGAAACCGGACAACACCGGGGAGGCGTTATCGCTGCGCCAGCGCACGCTGCGCTCGTAGGCGTTCTCCGTCAGCGGCGGGGGCAGTTCCGTTTCGGGCGCGCCGTTCTCCGGCGCGGTGCGCGCCAGCTCCAGCAGTTCGATGACGGCGGCGGCCACGAGCTCATGGCCCCTGTCGTTGGGGTGCAGATCGTCCGGCGTCACGTCCCGGGCGGGGACGCGCCCAGCGGCCACCTCGGGCCAAAGGGCGGCCCGGAGGCTCACGGAGGGCAGGTCATAGTGTTCACCGATCTGGCGGTGCGCGTCCTCGGCGCTGGACCCGTCGTCGTAGCGCACGTTGTGCAGCAGCACCACCGCCGCGCCCGTCCTATACACCCGGCGCACCAGCCCCTCGTATGTCTCCCGGAAGTGGGGCGTGTTCTCGTCGTTCACGGAAAACTCGATGACTGCCACGTCCGGCCCATACCGGAGCAGGTCCTCCTCCGCACGGGCTGCGCCGAATTGAGACGTGGTGCCGCCGATGCCGGCGTTGATATCCCTGATATCCGCGTCTGGGAAGGTCCTCCGCCACCAGTCCGCCACCAGGCTGGCATAGCACAGCTCCTGCCTTGAGGCCAGGGACCCCTGGGTGATGGACCCGCCCAGGAAACCCACGCATACGCTCTCCCTCCGTTCGGCCCGGTCCATGACGGCCCGCAGCCGCTTAAGGTCCCCTCTGTGGACTATAGCCTTACGCATATCCATCGTCATCCCCGCTCACGGCTCCCTGCGCAGGACCATCAGCCTGGACCGGAAGTCCCCGGCCATGGGCTCCACCGGCAGGCCGCCGTACATCAGCGTGTCGCCGCCGTATACCTTGTCCGTGCCCTCCAGCCGGTACCGGGCGGCGCCGTCCAGGCCCTGGAGATACACCCGCCGGGAGTGGACGTTGGGCTGGGCCAGCACCTGCACGTATGTCACCACGGCGGTGCTCTTGTCCTTGCTCACCACCTGCCAGCAGTCGTAGAGGTGATTCTCCCGCCAGGAGGCCAGCCGGTAGTAGTCCCCCTGCCGGATGAGGCCGCTGAGCCGGTGGTACAGGGCCGTCTGGCCGGGGATGAGGGCGCGCTCCTCCTCCGTGAGCTTGGTGGTGTCCAGCTCATAGCCAAAGGTGCCCGCCAGGGCCACGTGGCCCCGGGTCTCGAAGGGGGTGGTCCGGCCCACGGTGTGGTTGGGGCAGGCGGACACATGGGCGCCCATGGTGCTCAGGGGATAGATGAGGGCGGTGCCCTCCTGGATGGCCAGCCGCTCGATGGCGTCCGTGTCGTCGGAGCACCAGATCTGGGGGCT
>CANQIH010000185.1 GCA_947624035.1 uncultured Oscillospiraceae bacterium
AGGCAGGCCTGGTCGATGGCCACCGGGTCCAGGCTGGCCAGGATGCCGATGTCCGCCATGCAGGGGTCCTCGGCCACGTCGCAGCAGTCGCAGTCCACGGACATGTTCTTCATGACGTTGATATAGGCGATGCGGCCCTCAAAGTACTTCGCCACGCAGGAGGCGGCGTCCGCCATGGACTCCAGGAAGCTGTCGTGGTCGGCGGTCCAGAAGGCGTCCATGTCGCCGGCGCCGTGGATATACTGCTTGCCCTTGGAGGAGGCGAAGCCGATGGACAGCTGCTTCAGCGCGCCGCCGAAGCCGCCCATGGGGTGGCCCTTGAAGTGGCTCAGCACCAGCACGGAGTCGTAGTTGGCCATGTTCTTGCCCACATAGTCCTTCTGGATGCGCTTGCCGCCGGGGATGTCCAGTTCCATGTCAGGCCCCTCGGCGTCCAGGATGTCCACGGTGAAATAGTGGCTCCAGCCGT
Organism: uncultured Oscillospiraceae bacterium; assembly: GCA_947624035.1. Classification (GTDB taxonomy): domain Bacteria; phylum Bacillota; class Clostridia; order Oscillospirales; family Oscillospiraceae; genus CAJOIG01. The sequence goes on from CANQIH010000185.1 coordinate 470, forward strand.
GGAGCTCCATGGTCTTCCAGTGCTTCTCGGTGGTGTCGCGCTGGCCGTCATAGGCGGTGTTGCACTCCACCACGGTGCCATGTACCCGCTCGACCACGGGCTTCCACATCTCCGGGCGCAGGAAGTTCTGGTTGCCCACCTCGCCGGAGTGGAGCTTGACGGCCACCTTGCCGGGCAGGTCGACGCCCAATGCCTCGTACATCTTCAGGACCCCCGCCGGGGTCAGGTCCTTGGTGAAATAGACGGTCGATTTTGCCATGATGTGCCTCCTTTTGAATTGCAGCGGTAGTATTCCCGTTTTTTCAGACAAGTTTGCGGCCCATGAGCACGCCCATGACGGAGCTCATCATGAGCCCCCGGGTCCAGCCGGAGCTGTCCCCCAGGCAGTGCAGGCCGGGGACGTTGGTGTTGAAGTCCTCGTCCATGCGGATGCGGTTGGAGTAGAACTTCAGCTCCGGGGAGTAGAGCAGCGTCTCGTAGGCGGCGAAGCCGGGGACCACCTGGTCCAGGGCCTTGATGAAGTTGATGATGTTGATCATGGCCCGGTAGGGCATGGCGGCGGTGATGTCGCCGGCCACGGCGTCGGGCAGGGTGGGGTGGACGTTGGATTGGGCCAGCTCCTTCTGCCAGGTGCGCTTGCCGTCCAGGATGTCGCCGAAGCGCTGGACCAATATCTGGCCGTTTGCCAGCATGTTCGTAAGCTCCCCCACCTTCTGGGCGTAGGCGATGGGCTGGTTGAAGGGCACGGAGAAGTTGTGGGAGCATAGGATGGCGAGATTGGTGTTGTCGCTCTTGAGCTCCTTGTAGGAGTGGCCGTTGACTACGGCGAGACCGTTATCGTAGTTCTCCTGGGCCACGAAGCCCCCGGGGTTCTGGCAGAAGGTGCGGACCTTGTTCTTGAAGGGAGCCGGGTAGCCGATGAGCTTGGACTCATAGAAGGCCCGGTTCACCACCTCCATGACCTCGTTGCGCACCTCCACCCGCACGCCGATGTCCACGGTGCTGGGAACGTGGTCGATGCCGTGCTTGGAGCAGAGCCCCTCCAGCCAGTCCGCGCCCCGGCGGCCGGTGGCCACCACGGTCTCGGCGGCGGCCAGCTCGTAGTCCTGGCGGCCGTCGGAGTAGGTGACGCCCTTGCAGCGGCCGTCCTCCACCAGAAGGCCGGTGCACTCGGTGTCGAACAGGATCTCCACGCCCCGGTCCAGCAGCCAGTGCTCGATGTCCGTGTAGATCTGGTGGGCTCTCTCTGTGCCCATATGGCGGATGGGGCAGCTGACCAGCTTCAGCCCGGCCCGGATGGCCCGGGTGCGGATGGCCTTGATCTCCTCGGTCTCCTCCGCGCCCTCCACGTGCCGGTCCGCGCCGAACTCCAGGTAGATGCCATCGGTGTATTCGATGGTCTGCTGGGCCAGGTCCGCTCCGATGAGGCTGGGCAGCTCGCCGCCCACCTCGCAGGACAGGCTCAGCTTCCCGTCTGAGAAGGCCCCGGCGCCGGAAAAGCCGGTGGTGATGGCGCAGTAGGGCTTGCAGTTCATGCAGCGGTTGGTCACCGCCTTGGGGCAGCGGCGGTTCTCCACGCTCTTGCCCTTCTCCAGGATGGTGATCTTCTTCTTGCTGCCCAGGCGCAGCATCTCCAGGGCGGTGAATATGCCCGCCGGGCCCGCGCCTACGATGGCGATGTCGGTCTTTTTCAACGGGATCCCCTCATTGCTTTCTCAAAAGTAGTGCGAAATGCTATTATGTATGCTATAATGCCAATAGCACAAACTCCCACTATATTATTAAATCATATTTGTCAAGAGGACACAAGGGGCAATGCGGCTTTACTTCACCGGACACGACTATAAATACGCGGCGGAGCAGATGCTCCTGACCCTCTTTCCGGCGGAGCGGCCCCTGTACCCCGAGGGGGCGCCGGACGGCGATAGGGCGGAGATAGACCTGACGGCGGACGGGGCGGTGTGCCGCCTGGTCCTGGACGGCGGGACCCATACGGGGACCGCGGCGCTGGAGCCCTATGGCTCGGATAGGGAGCGGGTGCGCTCGGAGCAGCACGCCGTGAAGCTGGCCTTCTACCGGGCGGCCCTGGCCGCCGGGGTCCGAAAGCCCGTGTGGGGCGCCCTCACCGGCGTGAAGCCGGGCAAGCTCATGGCCCGGTATCTGACGGAGGGAAAGACCGCCGCGGACTTCGCCCGGGACTACGACGTGGACCCGGACCGGGCGGCCCTGTGCGAGGCCACCACCCGGGCCGCCCTCACGGCCAAGGCGTCCCTTCGCCCCGGGGACATCGGCCTCTATGTGGGCATCCCCTTCTGTCCCACCCGGTGCGCCTACTGCTCGTTCATCTCCAGCGCCGTGGGGGCCAACGAGAAGCTGGTGGAGCCATACCTCGCGGCGCTGCATAAGGAGATAGACGAGACCGGCGCGGCCGTCCGGGCCGCCGGCCAGCGGCCTGTGGCCCTCTATTTCGGCGGCGGTACCCCCACCACCCTCACGGCGGCCCAGCTGGACGGTCTGTGTACCTGGCTGGAGGCGGCCTTTGACCTGACGGCCCTGCGGGAGTACACCGTGGAGGCCGGCCGGCCCGACACCATCACGGCGGAAAAGCTCTCCGTCCTGGCCCGGCACGGGGTGACGAGGGTGTCCGTGAACCCCCAGACCATGTCCGACGAGGTGCTGGAGGCCATCGGCCGGAGGCATACCGCCCGGGACATCCTGGACGCCCTGGCCCTGGTCCGGGCGGCGGGGACCTTCGAGGTCAACATGGACCTGATCGCCGGGCTGCCCAGGGACACGCGGCCGGGGTTCCGGCGCACATTGGACGCGGTGCTGGACCTGGCCCCGGAGAACGTCACCGTCCACACCCTGGCCATCAAAAACGGGTCGTACCTGGCCCAAAAGCGGGAGGACCTGCCGGACGCCGCCGCGGTGGGCCGGATGCTGGACATGGCCGCGGCGCGGCTGCCGGGAGCGGGGTATGAGCCCTACTACCTCTACCGGCAGAAGTACATGTCCGGGGGCTTTGAGAACGTGGGCTGGGCCAGGCCCGGCACCGGGAGCCTTTACAACATCCTCATGATGGAGGAGCTGTGCCCCGTGCTCGCCATGGGCGCCGGGGCCTCCACCAAGTTCACCGGCCCGGACGGGTCCGTCCGGCGGCGGATCAACCCCAAGTACCCCAAAGAATACATTGAAAGGATGACGGACCATGGCATTTGATCTGGAGGACATCAACCGCGCTGTCACGGACGACCCCCGGGGCTTCATCGCGGAATGTGACAGGACCTACAACGGGCGCATCGCCGCGGCGGCGGAGAAGATCATCGCGAACCTGGCGCGCAGCCCCATCGTGCTGCTTTCCGGCCCCTCCGGCAGCGGCAAGACCACCACGGCCATGAAGCTCCGAGACGAGCTGAGCCGCCGGGGCGTGAAGAGCCACAGCATATCCATGGACAACTACTTCAAGACCGTCCGGCCCGAGA
>CANQIH010000186.1 GCA_947624035.1 uncultured Oscillospiraceae bacterium
CGGCATATACTCGCACCTCCCTATAAAATCTGAACATGATGTCCGCAGAGTGAGATTATACCAATACTTTTTCCGGATTGCAAGTATTTTTTCAAGTATTTTTTGCAAATCTGGCTAAAATAAAGGCAAAACCATTGGGAGTTGATGCAAATGGTGGGACGGCGCACCGACCTGGCCACCGAGGAGCTGCCCCAAAACGGCGGGGAGCTGCCCGGTGTCCGCAGCCGGCAGTATGAGCGGGGCGGCTTCGCCGTCACCGATGTGGAGGTGATGGACGAACAGGGAGCGGCATCATTATGTAAACCGATTGGCCGCTACCTGACCGTGGACATGGACAGCTTTTTCCGCAGGGAGGAGGACTCCTTCCCAAGGGCAGTGGAGCTGCTGTCCGCCTGCGTGGGGCGGCTGCTGCCCCTGGGGGCCCAGGACAGCGTGCTGGTGGCGGGCCTGGGCAATCCCGCCATCACCCCGGACGCCGTGGGCCCGGAGACCGCCGCCTCCACCCTGGCCACCCGGCACCTGAAGGCCCAGATGCCGGAGGACTTCGCCATGTTCCGGCCGGTGAGCGTGTGCCGCACCGGCGTGCTGGGCACCACGGGCATGGAGAGCGCCGAGCTCATCCGGGCCATCGCCGGGGCGGTGGCACCGGACGCCATCGTGGTGGTGGACGCCCTGGCGGCCCGGTCCTCGGAGAAGCTGTGCCGCACGGTCCAGCTGACGGACAGCGGCATCATCCCCGGCTCCGGCGTGGGCAACGATAGGGCGGAGCTGAGCCGGGCCAACCTTGGCGTGCCGGTGCTGGCGGTGGGCGTGCCCACGGTGGTGGACGCCGGGGACGGGCTCATCGTCACCCCCCGGGACATCGACCAATATATCAAGGATGCGGGCAAGCTCATCGCCTACGCCCTGAACATGGCATTCCACCACGGGCTGACCGTATCCGACATAGATATGTTTGTAGGGTGATCGTTCAGAGCGTCTTTCGCATGACCAGCATCCGGCCCCGGCGCTCAATGGGGCGAAATCCCGCTTTTTCGTACAGTCGGACCGGCCCTGTAAAGTCCAGGGGCTCCCAGCTGTCCCGGACGATCGGGTAGCCCTCCGCCGCGTCATAGCCCTCCGCTGCCGCGTCCCGGCACACTCTTTCCAGCAGGGCGGCGGCGATCCCCCGGCCCCGGTATGCCGGCGCGATCTCAAAACAGACGACGGACTTGATCCGCTCGTCCGTCTTTGGCAGGTCGTTCTCGCCGGGCACGTCCTCCAGGTCAAATTCCCCCACCCGTGCATAGGCGTTCCTGTCGTTGGCGTTGCACCAGCCGATAGACAGGGACCCGTCGTAGGCAAGATAGCCCTGTATCTCGCCCTGGTCCACCATGCGGGCCGCCGTCTCCCGCATGGCGGCGTTCAGAGCCTCTGTCCCGCCGCCCATTGTCTCGGCCCGGTCGAAGAACTCCCGCCTGATCTGCGCCGCCGTCATGTTGAAGGCGGCGCAGTAGCAGGGGTAGTAGGGCGAGTTGTCCGTAAAGGCCCGCTCGTCGAAGAAGTCAAAATAATCCGCCGCCCTGGCCGGGGTCAGCGGTTCAATGCGCAGATCCATATGTCAGCCCCCTTCGTCCGCATTATACAAGACCCTTCCGCTTTCTGCAAATGTTTCACGTAGAACATTCTGGGTCCCCAAAGGGCACGCCTGCCCTTTGGGGAGAGGAGGAACAATGGGAGCGGGCGTATGCTGTCCGCTGTGCGGGCAGCGAAGCATAGCGGAATTTGTTCCGACGATGTTTCACGTGGAACATTTTTGCCTGACGCCAAAAATGTTCCACGTGAAACATTGCCTTTCATGGCGGCATCTGTTATAATTGCGGGGCATTGAAAGGAGGCGGACCATGGGACGCATCGTTTGCTTTGCCAATCAGAAGGGCGGCGTGGGGAAGACCACCACCTGTGTGAACCTGTGCGCCGCCATCCACGACAAGCACCGGGCCGTGCTGCTGGTGGACGCCGACCCCCAGGGCAACGCCACCACCGGCATGGGGGTGGACAAGCGGGCCGGACAATCCCTGTACGACGTGCTCATTCGGGACGTCCCGGCGGAAAAGGCCATCGTAAAGACCCGGTACGGCGACGTGCTGCCGTCGAACCTGAACCTTTCCGGCGCCACGGTGGAGCTGGTGGACGCGCCCAACCGGGAGCAGGTGCTCCGGCGGGCGCTGGAGCCTATACGGGACCGTTACGACTACATATTCGTGGACTGTCCGCCATCCCTGGGCTTGCTGACTCTGAACGCCCTGGCGGCGGCGGACACCGTGCTCATCCCCATGCAGTGCGAGTTTTACGCCATGGAGGGCCTGACGGACCTGCTGACGTCTATGCGGCTGACCAAGCGGCGGTATAACCCCAGCCTGCGCATCGAGGGCATCGTGCTGACCATGTACGACAAACGCCTGTCCTTCGCAAACCAGGTGGCCAGCGAGATCGAGCGGTATTTCAAGGGTGGCGTGTACAGCACCGTCATCCCCCGGAACGTGCGCATCGCGGAGGCCCCCAGCCACGGCAAGCCCGTGCTGGCCTACAGCCGCCTGTCGAGGGGCGCGGACGCCTACGACCGGCTGGCCATCGAGTTTTTCCGCCACGACCACACCATAGAGGTATAAGATATGGCTAAGAAAAAGGAACACGGCCTTGGAATGGGCCTTGGCGCCCTGTTCCAGGACGAACCGGAGCTGACGCCCTCCGACACCCTGCCCATCAGCAGGGTGGAGCCCCGGGCGGGCCAGCCCCGCACCGCCTTCGACGAACCGGCCCTCCAGGAGCTGGCCGATTCCATCGCCCGCCACGGGCTGCTCCAGCCCATCACGGTCCGCAAGCTGGACTCCGGCTACTACCAGATCGTGGCCGGGGAGCGGCGCTGGCGGGCCGCCCGGCTGGCGGGGCTCACGGAGGTGCCGGTGCGCATCATCGAGGCCGATGACCGGAAGACCCAGGAGCTGGCTCTGGTGGAGAACCTGCAGCGGGCGGACCTGAACCCCATGGAGGAGGCCCGGGGCTACCAGACCCTGATGGCCGATTACGGCCTCACCCAGGAGGCTGTGAGCCAAAGCGTGGGTCGCAGCCGCCCCGCCGTGGCCAACGCTCTGCGGCTTCTGACCCTGCCGGACGACATTGCCGCCATGGTGGAGAGGGGGGACCTGACCGCCGGTCACGCCCGGGCGCTGGTGCCCATTGAGGACAGGGCGCTCCAGCTGGAGGCCGCGGAGCAGGTGGCGGAGAAGGGCCTTTCCGTCCGGCAGACGGAGGCGCTGGCCGCCTCGCTCTTGAAGGGGCCGAAGAAAAAGCCGGAAAAGCCCGCCGGGGTGGATTATGCCGCCGAGGCCGGGGCGGAGCTGGAGAAGGTGCTGGGCCGGAAGGTGCGCATCGTGGACGGCCGCAAGCGGGGCCGCATCGAACTGGAATACTATGGCGCCGACGATCGGGAGGCCCTTCTGCGGGCCCTGCGGACGCTGAAAAAATAAAGAGGAGAGAAGAACATGCTGGACATTCGCTTCGTGCGGGAGAATCCCGACATCGTAAAGGAGAACATCAAAAAGAAGTTCCAGGACCAGAAGCTGCCCCTGGTGGACGAGATCCTGGACCTGGACGTGAAGCTGCGTGCCGCCAAGACCGAGGCCAACGACCTGCGGGCCAACCGCAACGCCCTTTCCAAGCAGATCGGCATGCTCATGGGCCAGGCCAAGAAGGACCCCTCCAAAAAAGAGGAGGCCGAGGCCGTGAAGGCCCAGGTGGCCGCTCAGGCCGCCCGTCTGGCGGAGCTGGAGCAGCTGGAGCCGGAGCTGGAAAAGGCCGTCACCGAGCGGCTCATGGTCATCCCCAACATCATCGACCCCTCCGTGCCCATCGGCCCGGATGACAGCTGCAACGTGGAGGTGGCCCGGTT
>CANQIH010000187.1 GCA_947624035.1 uncultured Oscillospiraceae bacterium
CTGCGCCCAGACCCTGCCCTGCTCCCGCCGGGACCAGGTGACGGGGAAATATATCGTCACCATGGCCAGCTTCGCCGTTACCTGGGTCCCCTTCGTCCTGCTCTACACCGTGCTGGCCGCCCTGGGCCAGATGGCCTGGCAGATGATGGCGGTCCAGTCGGTCCTGCTGCTGGTGGTGGGGCTGCTGGCCCCCGCCTTCAGCCTGCCGCCCCTGTTCCGCTGGGGCAGCGCCAAGGGGCGCGTCATCTATATCTTTATAGTGATATTGATAGCCGCCGGCATCGGGAGCATGGCGGCAGGACTGGCCCAACTGGACCTGCTCGGGCGGCTGGCGCTGCCCATGCCCCTGCTGGCCGCCCTGGCGGTGGCGGTCCCGGCGGCCCTGTTCGCCGGCAGCTGGGCCCTGAGCGTGAGGTGGTACGAAAAACGGGAACTGTGAGAGATGACCTTGTGAAATGCGCCCCCACGGGAGTGGGGGCGCGGCCTGTTTTTAGGCAACTTTTCACGTTGCGTCATTGCCCGTTCATGAATTATAATACATAGAAATGTACGCGAGAAACCACCTGGACACCGAGCGAGGAAAACGAATGGAGAGAGCTTATCTGGTCCTGGCCGACGGGACCGTATTCGAGGGGCGTGCCATCGGCGCGCCTGCGGACGCTGTGGGGGAGCTGGTGTTCACCACCGGCATGTGCGGCTATTTGGAGACGCTGACCGATGAGAGCTATGCCGGGCAGATCGTCATGCAGACCTATCCCCTCATCGGCAATTACGGCGTCATCCCTCAGGATTTCGAGGGCCGCTGCGCCGTTCGCGGCTATGTGGTCCGTGAGATGTGTTCCCAACCGTCCAACTTCCGCTGCCAAGGCGGGTTGGACGGTTTTTTGAAGTCCCAGGGCGTGCCCGGCATCTGTGGGGTGGACACCCGGCGGCTGACCCGCCTCATCCGGGAGCATGGCGTCATGAACGCCAAGCTCTGCCGGGAGGTGCCGTCGGACCTCTCTGACATCCAGAACTACGCCGTCACCGGCGTTGTGGCCGCGGAGAGCTGCAGGGAGCGGAGCGTCCATCCCGCCGAGGGGGAGACGAAGTACCGTGTGGCCCTCATGGACTACGGCGCCAAGCGCAGCATCGTAAAGCAGCTCCAGGCCCGGGGCTGCGAGGTCACGGTCCTGCCCCAGGACACCCCGGCGGAGGACGTGCTGGCGCTGCACCCCGACGGGGTGATGCTGTCAAACGGCCCCGGCGACCCCCAGGAGAACGTCTACTGCATCGAACAGCTGAAAAAGATCATCGGAAAGCTCCCCGTGTTCGGCATATGCCTGGGCCACCAGCTCACGGCCCTGGCCATGGGCGGGACCACGGTGAAGCTCAAGTACGGCCACCGGGGCGTGAACCAGCCCGTCCGGGACCTGACCGGCGAGCGGACCTACATCACCAGCCAGAACCACGGCTACGCCGTGGTCAGCGAGAGCCTGGAGGGCATCGGACGGGTGATCTTTGAGAACGCCAACGACCACACCTGCGAGGGGGTGGAGTACCCCGGGAAGCGGTGCTTCACGGTCCAGTTCCACCCGGAGGCCAGCTCCGGCCCCCTGGACACCCGCTTTTTGTTCGACCGCTTTATCGCCATGATGGGAGGTGACCGCTGATGCCCAGAGATACGTCCATCAAAAAGGTGCTGGTCATCGGGTCCGGCCCCATCATCATCGGCCAGGCGGCGGAGTTCGACTACGCCGGGGCCCAGGCCTGCCGGGTCCTGAAGGAGGCCGGGGTGAACGTGGTGCTGGTCAATTCCAACCCCGCCACCATCATGACGGACAAGCACCTGGCCGACGAGATATATCTGGAGCCCCTGACGGCGGACACCGTCAAGCGCATCATCGAAAAGGAGAAGCCCGACAGTCTGCTGGCGGGGCTGGGGGGCCAGACGGGCCTCACCATCGCCATGCAGCTTTCCAAGGACGGCTGGCTCCGGGAGCATGACGTGCGCCTGCTGGGCACCAGCGCCGAGGCCATCGATAGGGCGGAGGACCGGGAACTGTTCCGGGACGCCATGCGCGCCATCGGCCAGCCGGTGGTCCCCTCGGAGATCGCCACGGACCTGGCCGGGGCATTGAAGGCCGCGGAGGACATCGGCTATCCCGTCATCGTCCGGCCCGCCTTCACCCTGGGCGGCACCGGCGGCGGCATCGCCCAAAACGAGGAGGAGATGCGCACCATCGCCCAGGCGGGCCTGGACATGTCCCCCATCACCCAGATATTGGTGGAGAAGTGCATCGCCGGGTGGAAGGAGATCGAATTCGAGACCATGCGGGACGCCGTGGGCAACGTCATCGCCGTCTGCTCCATGGAGAACCTGGACCCGGTGGGCGTCCACACAGGCGACTCCATCGTGGTGGCCCCCTGCCAGACCCTGTCGGACAAGGAGTTCCAGATGCTCCGCTCCGCGTCGTTGGACATCATCTCCTCCATCGGCATCGTGGGCGGGTGCAACTGCCAGTTCGCCTTAAACCCCGACAGCTTCGAGTACGCGGTCATCGAGGTCAACCCCCGGGTGAGCCGTTCCTCCGCCCTGGCCTCCAAGGCCACAGGCTACCCCATCGCCAAGATCACCACCAAGATCGCCCTGGGCTACACCCTGGACGAGATCAAAAACGACATCACCGGCAAGACCTGCGCCTGCTTCGAGCCCACGCTGGACTACATCGTGGTGAAGATGCCCAAGTGGCCCTTCGACAAGTTCCACGGCTCCAGCCGCCTGCTGGGCACCCAGATGAAGGCCACCGGCGAGGTCATGTCCATCGGCCCCAGCTTCGAGATGGCCCTCATGAAGGCCGTCCGGGGCGCGGAGATCGGCCTGGACACCCTGAACGCCCCGCCCCTGACGGACGCGCCGGTGCTGGATAGGCTCCACGAGCAGGACGACCACCGGCTGTTCACCGTGTTCGAGGCGCTGAAGGCCGGGGTGGACGTGGACGCCATCTTCGCCATCACGAAGATCGACCGCTGGTTCCTCTATCACCTCAAGGATCTCGCCGCCTTCGAGCAGCGCATCGAAAAGGGCCTCTCCGACGAGGACTACTTCGAGGCCAAGCGCCTGGGCTACACCGACGCCGCATTGCGGCGCATCACCGGCCGGGAGGACCTGCCGGGCCGCCCCTTCGTCTACAAGATGGTGGACACCTGCGGCGCGGAGTTCGACGCCGAGACGCCCTACTTCTACTCCACCTGCGACGAGGAGTGCGAGTCCCGCTCCTTCCCCCGCAGCGGCAAGCCCGTAGTCATGGTGCTGGGCTCCGGCCCCATCCGCATCGGCCAGGGCATCGAGTTCGACTACAGCTCCGTCCACTGCGTGTGGACCCTCCGGGACCTGGGGTACGACGTGGTCATCGTGAACAACAACCCCGAGACCGTCTCCACGGACTACGACACCGCCAACCGCCTCTATTTCGAGCCCCTGACCCCGGAGGACGTGTACAGCATCATCCAGGTGGAGAGGCCCGTGGGGGTGGTGGTGGCCTTCGGCGGCCAGACCGCCATCAAGCTCACCCAATTTTTGGATAAAATGGGCGTGCCCATCCTGGGCACCAGCGCCGAGAGCATCGACATCGCCGAGGACCGGAGCCGGTTCGACGCCCTGCTGGAGACCTTTGGCATCTCCCGGCCCAAGGGCATGGGCGTGAACACCCTGGACGAGGCATTGGCCGCGGCGGAGAGCCTGGGCTACCCCGTGCTGCTCCGGCCCAGCTACGTCATCGGCGGCCAGAACATGACCATCGTCCACGACCGGGAGGGCGTGGTCCGGTACATGAACGCCATCCTGGCCGGGGGCATCGAAAACCCGGTGCTGGTGGACAAGTACATGCCCGGCGTGGAGCTGGAGGTGGACGTGATCTCCGACGGGGAGGACGTGCT
>CANQIH010000188.1 GCA_947624035.1 uncultured Oscillospiraceae bacterium
AAGCCGAGTATTTCCTGCCGTCAAAGCCGTCATGAAATACTGCCGCTGCGCGGCGCAAATGCGTCATTTGCCGGCTTTAGATCCCATTTGAGGCGGGGCTCCGCCCCCCTCAAGCTCCCCCTGCATCATCTAAACGTATACGTGTTTTTGACAAGCTCCAGACCCGGCGCGGCAAAAGCCGCGCCGGGTCCCTTATGTAAAAAAATCCTTGACAAACAGTTATCATCTGCCGTAGAATGGACGTCCTTTCGCCTCTCGGCGGAAACAAGTATTTTATCTGGCGCGGGAGGGGCACGTTGCCGCCCGCGCGGTTCCTGCATGAAATACTTCCCGGTCCTCCTTAAGGCCATGAAGGTCCCCAATGCCTTCCGCTGGTCTGACCGAGCCGGGGCCATTTCAGAAAAGGAGCGAAAACCATGATAGAAATGCGAGGCGTCAGCAAGACATACCGGGTCCGGCGGCGGGAGGCGGGCCTGGGCAGCGCGGTGAAAAGTCTGTTCTCCCGCCAATACGACCTGGTCCCGGCCCTGCGGGACATGAGCTTCGTCATCCCCGACGGGCAGATCGTGGGCTACATCGGCCCAAACGGGGCGGGCAAGAGCACCACCATCAAGATACTCAGCGGCATCCTGCGGCCGGACAGCGGCGTCTGCACGGTGAACGGCCTGACGCCCTGGGAGGACCGGAAGCGCCACGTGGCCCGGCTGGGGGTGGTGTTCGGCCAGCGGAGCCAGCTGTGGTGGGACGTGCCGGTGATGGAGTCCATGACCCTGCTGCGGGACATCTACCGGGTGCCGGAGGCGCAGTTCCGTGAGACCCTGGACCGGCTGACGGCGCTGCTGGACCTGGGGGACCTGCTCAGGACCCCGGCCCGGATGCTGTCCCTGGGCCAGCGGATGCGGTGCGAGATCGCGGCGGCATTGCTCCACTCCCCGGACATCCTCTTTCTGGACGAGCCCACCATCGGCCTGGACGCAGTGAGCAAGCTGAAGGTACGTGAGTTCATCCTGGAGCAGAACCGGCTCTGCGGTACCACCGTCATCCTCACCACCCACGACATGCAGGACGTGGACGCCCTGTGCTCCCGGGTGCTGCTCATCGGCAAGGGGCGGCTGCTGCTGGACGGCAGCACCGCCGAGATACGGGCCATGGCCGGGGAGAGACTGTCCACCGAGGAGTCGGTGGCCGGTCTCTACCGCCGGTTCGGCATATGAGGTGCGCCGATGAAGAAGTATCTTGCCTTTTTCCGCATGCGCCTGATGGCCGGGCTCCAGTACCGCATGGCGGCGCTGGCGGGGCTCAGCACCCAATTCGTCTGGGGCACCATGGAGGTGCTCATCTACCGGGTGTTCTGGCTGGAGCGGCCGGAGCGGTTCCCCATGGGGATGCAGGCCCTGGCGTCCTACATCTGGCTCCAGCAGGCGTTTTTGACCCTATTCGCCCTGTGGCAGTGGGAGCCGGAGCTCATCCGGTCCGTGCGGACCGGCGAGGTGGCCTATGAGCTGACCCGGCCCATGGACCTGTACGGCATGTGGCTGACCCGGTCCCTGGCCCTGCGGCTGGGCCGGGGGCTGCTGCGGGCGCTGCCCGTGGTCCTGCTGGGGAGCCTCATCCCCGCGCCCTACGGGCTGCGGCTCACCGTCTCCCCAGCGGTGTTCGGGCTGTTTCTCCTGTCCTCCGCTCTCATGCTGACCGTCAGCTGCGCCCTGGGGATGCTGCTGTACGCCCTGGCCTTCCACTTGACGGACACCACCGGGGTCCTGGCGGTGATGACGGCAGCGGCGGAGCTGCTGGGCGGCGCCATCGTGCCCCTGCCCTTTCTGCCGGATGGCCTGCGGCGGGTCGCGGAGCTGTCCCCCTTCGGGGCCATGCAGAATGTGCCTTTGCGCATCTTCGGCGGGGACATCCCCCTCCGGGACATCCCGGCGGCTATGGGGCTCCAGGCGTTCTGGGCCGCCGTCCTGCTGGCCGCGGGCTATGCTGTCATGCACGCCGGCCTTCGCCGGACAGCCGTGGCGGGAGGGTGAGTCATGAGACTGTATTTTCGCTTTCTCGCCATCCACGTAAAGAGCGCCATGGCCTACAGGACGTCCTTTTTCCTAAGCTGTCTGGGCCATCTGCTCATCGCCGTGAACTGCTTTCTGGGGGTCATATTCCTGCTGGACCGGTTCGGGGACATCGGCGGCTACACCCTGGAGCAGCTGGCATTGTGCTACGCCGCCATCCTCGCGGCCACGTCCCTGGCGGAGTGCTTTGCCCGGGGCTTTGACGCCTTCCCCGGCATCCTGCGTCAGGCCCAGTTCGACCGGCTGCTGGTGCGGCCCAGGCCCCTGGTGGCCCAGGTCATATGCCAGGACCTGAAGCCCGCCGTGGCCTCCCGCCTGGTCCAGGCGGCGGTGATGGCGGTGTGGGCCATCCGGGCCGGGGCGGTAGCGTGGACCGCCGGGAAGGCAGCCGTGTTCGCGCTGATGGTCCTGTGCGGGGCCGGGGTGTTTTTCGGGCTGTTCCTGGTCTATGCCGGTCTGTGCTTTTTCACCCTGGAGGGGCTGGAGGTGATGAACATCTTCACCGACGGGGTGCGGGAGTACGGCAAGTATCCCTTCGGGGTCTACGGCAAAAACGTGCTGCGGGTGCTGACGTTTTTGGTGCCCATGGCGCTGGTGCAGCACTGGCCGCTGCAATACCTGCTGGGCAGGGGGCCCTGGTGGTACGGGCTGTGCCCGCCGCTGGCGCTGGCGTTTCTCGTGCCGTGCTTCCTCTTCTGGCGCTTCGGCGTGAGGCACTACACCTCCACCGGCTCATAATAGTAAAGTATCCCGCCGCATCACCGATGCGGCGGGATTTTCTGCTTTTTCTTGTCAGGGCTTGCCCTCGAACTGGTCCAGATAGACCTGCACGGAGCGGGTCATCTCCCGGGAGAAGTCGGAGTCGTACTTCCGGCTGCAGAAGGCCGCCATATAGGCGTCGAACCCATTGGCGGCCCGGTCCTTGAACATGGTCCGCAGCTCTGTCCCGTCCATGGGGCGGTAGCCGTTCTCGTGGACGATGTGCGCCAGGGGGAACCGGGCGGGCTTCTCCCGGGCCTTTTGCTGGTCCGTGGGGTATCCGAACACCAGCATGGCGCAGGGGACCACGTACTCCGGCAGGCGCAGCAGGGCCCGGTTGGTCTCGCACTGCTCCAGGATGTCCCCGATGTAGCAGGAGCCGATGCCCAGGCTCTCCGCCGCGGTGACGGCGTTCTGGGCGGCGATGGCGGTGTCCGTCACGGCCAGCATAAGGTCGCCCACGCCCGGCGCCCGGGGCGTGAGCCCCGCCTCCCGGTAGGCGTCGTACCACTTCTTGCAGTCGGCGCAGAACACCAGCACCATGGGCGCCTGGGCGATGAAGGGCTGGTGGTCGCAGCTCTCGGCGAGGGCGTCCTTCAAGGCCTGGTCCGTGATGTCCAGGACGGTGTACAGCTGCTGGTTGCCCGCCGTTGGCGCGGCGCAGGCCGCCAGCAGGATGGCCCGCTTGTCCGCCGGGGAGACGGGCTTGTCCAGATAGGCCCGCACGGACTTTCTGGCGTGCAGGGCGGCGAGGATGTCATTCATGGCGCTGTCTCCTTTTTTGAAGAAGTATACCACACCCAGCCCCGGATGGAAAGCCGGAGACACAGAACGCATAAAAATGCCCGCCTCTTCCCGAGGCGGGCGGCGGTGAATTTACTTTTTGATGTAGCCGGCGCCGGAGTTCCAGGCCTGGCCCACCTTCTCGGTGCAGGCGTAGTAGCCGTTGCGCATCTGGTCGAAGGCGAAGGCGTTCAGCTTGCCCGCGTCGATGCGGCCCAGCTCGTCCAGCACCTT
>CANQIH010000189.1 GCA_947624035.1 uncultured Oscillospiraceae bacterium
TACCGCGCGCCGGTGCGTACCTACTCGGACGGCGAGACCGCCCTGGCGGCGGCCTTCCCGGCCTGTCACGGCGTGATCCTCATCGCCGGCACCGGGTCCATTTGCCTGGGCCGCCGGGCCAGCGGCGAGACGGTGCGGGCCGGGGGATACGGCCACCTGGCGGACGACGGCGGCAGCGCCTATGCCATCGCCATCGCCATCTTCTCAGCGGTGGTGCGGGCGGAGGACGGCCGGACCGGGCCCACGGCGCTGCGGCGGCTGGTGATGGAAAAGCTGGGCGTGAGCCGCCTGGAGGAGATGATCGGGTACCTCTACGACCCGGCCCGGTCCAAGAAGGAGATCGCGTCGCTGGCGGTGGTGCTGGAGCAGGCCATCGCGGAGAAGGACCAGGCGGCGGACCGCATCGTCCGGCAGAGCGCGGAGGAGCTGACCCTGCTGGCCCGGACCGTGCTGGACAGGATGCCGGAGGAGACCGGCCTGGCCCTGGCGGGCAGCGTGCTTCTAAAGAACCGGGCCATACGGGACCGGGTGTGCCGGGCGATCCTGGACCGGCGGCCGGACGTGGACATCGTACGGAGCGGGCAGGACGCCTCAGAGGGGGCGGTCCGGCTTCTGATGCGGGAGCTTGCCTGACAGGAACATGAAAAAAACAAGGGCGCGGTGCATGCCGCGCCCTTTCTGTGTTTTGCATCCTTGTATCAATAGAACTCGTTGTGGAGCAGCTCGTGGGTCTTGCCCTGGAGGAAGCCGTTATAGAGGTTCACGATGAGGGGGTTCTCGTCGCTCTTCTTGATGATGGCGGAACTGTCCGCGGCGTAGATGCCCTCGGTCCGGGCCAGCTGGGTGCCGGTGCGCCGGCCGTATGTGGGCTGGCCGCCGCCCATGACGCAGCCGCCGGTGCAGGCCATGACCTCCACCAGGTGGTACTGGACCTCGCCCTTCTGGATGCGCTCCAGCACCCGCCGGGCGTTGGCCAGGCCGCTGACCACGCAGATCTTTACCTCCATGTTCTTATAGGGGATGGAGAACTCCTTCACGCCCTCGTAGCCCCGGACGCCGCTCTGGGCGATGAGGTTCAGCGCCCCGCCGGAGTGGCTGGGGGAGAGACGGCGCAGCACCGCCTCCGTCACGCCGCCGGTGACGCCGAAGATGACGCCGCCGCCGGAGCCGAAGCCGAAGGGCATGTCGCAGGCCTCGGTGTCCAGGGTGGACAGGTCCAGGCCGTACTCCTCGATCATCTGCAGAAGCTCCGCCGCGGTGAGCACGATGTCCGTGTCCGGCTCGCCCTTGGTCATGCTGTTGGGGCGCTTGGCCTCCGCCTTCTTGGCGGAGCAGGGCATGATGGATACCATCACGGTCCGGCGGCCGTCGTTCCGCTCCGGGTCCCGATAGTACTCCTTGATGACCGCCGAGAGCATGCCCTGGGGGCTGCGGCAGGTGGAGATGTGGGGGATGAGGTCCTTATACTGGTCCGTGAGCAGCTTTACCCAGGCCGGGCAGCAGGAGGTGAAAAGAGGCAGGGTGCCGCCGTTTTCCAGCCGGTCCACGAACTCCTGGGTCTCCTCCATGATGGTCAGGTCCGCGCCGAAGGTGGTGTCGTACACCTCGTCGAAGCCCATCTTGTGCATGGCGTTGACGATGCGGCCGATGATGCTCTTGCCCTTGGGCAGGCCGAACCGCTCGCCGATGGCCACACGCACGGCGGGGGCCACCTGGGCCACCACCCGCACGCTGGGGTCGGCCAGGTACTCCCACACCTCGGTCTTGTTGGACCAGAGAGTGATGGCGCCGGTGGGGCAGTAGACCCGGCACTGGCCGCAGTTGACGCACTGGGTCTCGGTGAGAGGCTTGTTGAAGGCGGGGATGACCATGGAGTCGGTGCCCCGGTGGGCGAAGCCCAGCACGCCGATGCCCTGCAGCTCCTCGCACACCCGCACGCAGTTGCCACAGAGGATGCACTTGTTGGGGTCCCGGACGATGGAGGGGGAGGACATGTCCAGCTCGTGCTCGGGCTTGTAGTTCTCAAAGCGGATGTTTCGGATGCCCAGCTTGTGGGTCAGCTCCTGGAGCTTGCACTCGCCGTTTTCACGGCAGGTGGTGCAGCTGGTCCGGCAGTGGGAGCCCAGCAGCAGCTCCACGATGAGTTTCCTATACTTGCGCAGCCGGGCGGTGTTGGTGTAGATCACCATGCCGTCCCGGGGCCGCTCGGAGCAGGAGGCGAAGGTCTTGCCCTTGTCGTCCTCCACGGTGCACAGCCGGCAGGCGCCGTAGATGGACAGCTCCGGCTGATAGCACAGGGTGGGGATGTTGATGCCCGCCTTGCGGATGACGCTCAGCACGTTCTTCTCGTCTTTGAAGGCGACCTTGCGGCCGTCGATGGTCATAACAGGCATGTGGGTCCTCCTTACACTTCCACGTACACGGCGCTGAAGTTGCAGTTGTCCTTGCAGGCGCCGCACTTGATGCACAGGTCGTTGTCGATGATATAGGGGGTCTTGACCTTGCCGCGGATGGCGCCGGCGGGGCAGTTCCTGGCGCACTTGCCGCAGCCGATGCAGAACTCGGGGTTGATGTGGTACTGGCGCAGGGCCGTGCAGACCTTGGCCCGGCAGCGCTTCTGGACGATGTGCTCCTCATACTCGTCCCGGAACCGCTTCAGGGTGCTGATGACGGGCAGCGGGGCGCTCTTGCCCAGCCCGCACAGGGCCATGTTGGAGACCATCTCCGCCAGCTCCTCCAGCTCGTCCAGGTCGCTGAGCTTGCCCTTGCCGTCCACGATGCGCTCCAGGGTCTCCAGCATCCGCTTGGTGCCCTCCCGGCAGGGGATGCACTTGCCGCAGCTCTCCCGCTGGGTGAAGCTCATGAAGAACCGGGCCACCTCCACCATGCAGGTGTTCTCGTCCATGACCACGAGGCCGCCGGAGCCCACGATGGCGTGGAGCTTTTTCACGGAGTCGAAGTCCAGGGGCACGTCCAGCTGTCCCTCGGTGAGGCAGCCGCCGGAGGGGCCGCCGATCTGGACGGCCTTGAACCGGCTGCCGCCCCGCATGCCGCCGCCGATGTCGTAGATGATGGTGCGCAGGGTGGTGCCCATGGGCACCTCGATGAGGCCGGTGTTGGCCACGTTGCCGGTGAGGGCGAAGGCCTTGGTGCCGGGGCTGCCCGGGGTGCCCAGGGTCAGATACCAGCTGCCGCCCTCGTTGATGATCCGGGGGACGTTGGCAAAGGTCTCCACGTTGTTGAGGACCGTGGGGCTGT
Source organism: uncultured Oscillospiraceae bacterium (assembly GCA_947624035.1). Taxonomy (GTDB): domain Bacteria; phylum Bacillota; class Clostridia; order Oscillospirales; family Oscillospiraceae; genus CAJOIG01. The sequence continues at coordinate 3,259 of CANQIH010000189.1, forward strand.
TGAAAAGGCCGTGCTCCACGGTGCGCGGGGGTTTCACACGGGGGGTGCCCCGGTTGCCCTCGATGGAGGCGGTCAGGGCGGAGCCCTCGCCGCAGACGAAGGCGCCGGCGCCCCGGTTGATGTGCAGGTGGAAGCTCACGCCGCTGCCCAGGATGTCGTCCCCCAGGAGACCCAGCTCCTCGGCCTGGGCCACGGCGTTTTTCAGCCGCTCCACCGCGAGAGGGTACTCGGCCCGGACGTATATGTAGCCCTCCGTGGCGCCGCAGGCCACGCCGGCGATCATCATGCCCTCCAGCATCCGGTGGGGGTCGCCCTCCATGATGCTCCTATCCATGAACGCGCCGGGGTCGCCCTCGTCGCCGTTGCAGACGATGTACTTCTGTCCGGCGGGCTGGCTCTTCACCTGGGCCCACTTCCGGCCCGTAGGGAAGCCGCCGCCGCCCCGGCCCCGGAGCTTGGAGATGGTGACCTCCGACACGATCTCGTCCGGGGACATGTCGAGCAGAGCCTTCTCAAAGGCGGTGTAGCCGCCG
>CANQIH010000190.1 GCA_947624035.1 uncultured Oscillospiraceae bacterium
CTTCACCCTGGGCGCCGCCGTGGGGGCCGTGGTGGCCATCGCCGGCCACCCCTACCTCTCCATCCCCGCCGCCATGGCCGCCGGGGTGATCTCCGGCTTCGTCACCGCGGTGCTCCAGACACGCATGGGCATCGACAGTCTATTAGCCGGCATCATCGTCAACACGGGGCTCTACTCCATCAACATCGCCGTCATGGGCAAGTCCTCCCTTCTGAACATGAACAAGACCGTGACCGTGTTCACGAAGATGAAGGAACTGCTCTCCGGCACGTTCCTGTCCGGCCAGTATGAACTCGTTGTGGCGTTCATCGCCGTGGCGCTGGTGATCGTTTTTCTGGCGCTGTTCCTGCGCACCCGGCTGGGCCTCGCCATCCGGGCCACGGGCAACAACCCGGACATGGTCCGCTCCTCCTCCATCAACCCCGTCTTCACCACCACGGTGGGCCTGTGCGTGGCCAACGCCTTCACGGGCCTGTCCGGGTGCCTGCTGGCCCAGAGCCAGAAATCCGTGAACATCGACATCGGCTCCGGCATGGTGACCATCGCCCTGGCCAGTCTGCTCATCGGCCAGACCTTCATGGGCAGGGGCTCCATCGTCAAGCGGGCCGTTGGCGTGGTCATCGGCTCCTTCATCTTCCGGCTGGTGTACACCATCGCCCTGCGGTTCAACATGCCCGCCTTCATGCTGAAGCTGGTCAGCTCCGTCATCGTCATCGTCGCCATCGCCGGGCCTTACCTCAAGACCCAGGCGCCCATGATCAAGCGGCGGCTCACCGGCAGCGCGAAGGGAGGGGACGTGTGATGCTCACCCTCACCAACATCTCCAAGACCTTCAACCCCGGCACCGTCAACGAGAAGACGGCCATCTCCGGGCTGAATCTGCACCTGAACAAGGGCGATTTCGTCACCATCATCGGCGCCAACGGCGCGGGCAAGTCCACCCTCTTCAACGCCATCGCCGGCAGCTTCTACCCCGACACGGGCTCCATCGTCCTGGAGGGGCGGGACATCACCTTCCTGCCGGAGTTCAAGCGGGCCCGGGACATCGGGCGGCTGTTCCAGGACCCCATGCGGGGCAGCGCCCCGGGTATGACCATCGAGGAGAACCTGGCCCTGGCCGCCGGGGGCGGCGGCTGGCTCAGCCACGTGAGCCGGGAGGACAAGGCAAAATTCCGGGACCGGCTGGCCCTTCTGAACATGGGCCTGGAGGACCGGATGCGCCAGCCGGTGGGGCTGCTCTCCGGCGGCCAGCGGCAGGCCCTGACGCTGGTCATGGCCACCATGGTGCCCCCCAAGCTGCTGCTCCTGGACGAGCACACCGCCGCGTTGGACCCCGGCACCGCCGACAAGGTGCTGGAGCTTACGAAGTCCATCGTCAAAGAGGGGAACCTGACCTGCCTCATGATCACCCACAACATGTCCTCGGCGTTGGAGCTGGGCAACCGGACGCTCATGATGGACGCCGGGCGCATCATCCTGGACGTGGGTGGCAAGGAGCGGGATGGCCTCACGGTGGACGACCTTTTGAAGCTGTTCAAGGAGAACGTGGGCAAGGCCCTGGACAACGACAGGATGCTATTGTCCTAAATACAAGAATGACCGAGCGCCCGGACGGCTGTCCGGGCGCTTGGTCTTATGCTGTAAAGTGGGGAATACATGCGCTTTTTACTGAACTTTTCTGGTTATCTTTGTCTTTTTACCCGCAGAACAGCGCCAAAGTGGGGGATACGCGCTACCGGTTGAAGAGGATGCTGTACATGGTGACGGACGCGGCCACCTCGAACTCCGTGCCGTCCGGCAGGGTCAGGCGGTACAGGCCGGGCATGACGTCGTACCCCTCCAGCTCGCCGCCCAGGGTGTCCCGCAGCCACCAGAAGACCTCGTAGGACATCCCCTGGAGGTTGCTGAACTCCGCCAGCTCCTCCTCGCTCAGGGGCCCCGGGGGCGTGGACAGCACGTCCGGGTCCAGCGCCGGCGCCTCGACGGGCATCTCCAGCTCCGCATCGGCCTCCTCGCCGTCGTATGGCCCCGCGATCTCCATCGCGGTCTCTGCACCGTCGTATGGCGCGGCTGCCTCCTCCGGCAGGGTCGTATCCGGGGCCTGCGGGTGCCAGGATATGTCCAGGGCCGCCACGCCGCCGGTCCGCTCGTCCAGCAGCACCGACCCGGTGACGGGGCAGCGCTCGTTCTCCTCGCCGTACAACAGGGCCATGGGCAGGGGCACGCCCCGGCCCCCCAGCTCCACGTACCAAAACACCACGTTCTCCCCGTTTTCGCCCATATAGAGCCGGGGCTCCACGCTGGCCACCTCCGGCACGTCCACGGGGGCGAAGCCGAAGCCCTCCTGCAGGAAGCCGGTGAGGTTCTTGGAAACAGCGTCCGCCGCGTCCTGGGCGGTCATGAGCCGGCCCCGCTCCAGGACCACGTAGGAGTCGTAGTGGTTGGCCAGATATAGCGTCTCCGTGGGGGTGAGCTCGGAGAGAAGGCTCAGGTCCACGGTCTCCACCTGGGCGGACTCCACGCCGTTCTCCAGCCGCCTGTCCTGGATGCCCAGGGCCAGTCCGGGCATCAGCGCTCCGGCGGCCACCGCCAGGGCGGCCAGGCTGAGCCATATCAGCAGTTTGCCCCGTCTTCTCATAGGCGCCCTCCCCGCAGCTCCACGGTCACGATGGTGCCCTTGCCCTCGGCGCTCTGGAAGGTCATGGTCCCGCCGTGGAGGGCCGCGATCTCCTGGCACAGGGCCAGGCCCAGCCCCACGCCCCCCTGGGCCCGGGACCGGGACTTGTCCACCCGGTAGAAGGCCTCGGTGATCCTGCCGATCTCCCCGGCGGGCATGCCCCGGCCGTTGTCCACCACCCGGATGCGGCAGCCGTCCTCCGTCATCTCCGAGAGGACGAAGATGTTGCCCGGGCCGTCCATGGCCTTGCGGGCGTTGTCGATGAGGTTGATGACCAGGCTCTTCACCAGGTCCGGCTCCATGCGGCATTGGCCCGGCTCGCACCGGCACTGGAGCACCACGTCGTGCTCCGCCATGGATGGCCGCAGCACGTGCACGAGGCCGGTGATGACGGCCTCCGGGGAGCCCTCGGTGAGCTCAAAGTCCCGTTTGCGCAGCACCAGCAGGTCCAGCAGCTTTAAAGACAGGCTCTCCAGCCGCCGGCCCTCGGAGAAGATGTAGTTCGCGGCCTGCTGCTGGTCGGCCAGGGACAGGCTCTGGCTCCGCAGTAGGTCGGCGTAGCCGATGATGGAGGTCATGGGTGTCTTCATCTCGTGGGCGAAGCTGCCCATGAACTCCTCCTGCCGCCGGACCGAGTCCTGGAGCTGGGCGATGTTCTCCTCCAGCCTGTCGGTCATGCGGTTGAAGTCCTCCGCCAATGCCTCGAACTCGTCCCCAGACCGGATATCCGCCCGGCTGGCAAGGTTCCCAGCGGCGATCTGCCGTGTCACCCGGGAGAGCTGACTTAATGGCCGGGTCAGCAGCGCCGCCAGGGCCCAGCTCAGAAGGGCCCCCAACGCCACCACAGCCGCCAGCAGCCGGTAGTATATGTCCAGCTGGGTCTGGCGGATGACGTACAGCCTCGACACGTCGTACCCCACGTCCAGGCTCAGCCGGGAGGCGTTGACCTGGATGGCGCCGGACACCTGGACCGTGGCCACCCCATCCGTCTCCGCGAGACGGATATAGCAGGTCCCCGGCTCCTGCCCGGCGGCGCTGTCCTCAAAGGGCACCATGCCGCTGCGGTACAGGTCCCTGTCCCCGTCCCGGAGGCGCAGGCCCCGCCATGGG
>CANQIH010000191.1 GCA_947624035.1 uncultured Oscillospiraceae bacterium
GGGACCAGGGTCACCAGGGAGACGCCTGTGGGCTCACCGCCCAGGGCGTCCGTGTCGAACCGGCACCCGGCGATGGAGCCGTCGGCCAGGAGGACCAGCGCCTCCGTGCGGCCCGTGCCGGGCAGGGCGGGGGCGGGCAGGGCATTGCCGTTTGCGTCCAGGGCCGCCAAAAAGTCCCCGTTGTCCCCCCGGAGCAGGGCCAGGACCCCGCCGCTGGCATAGGGCGTCAGGCTCACGAGGCTCATGCCCTCTTCCGGGCACAGGGCGGACAGGCCGGTTTGTGTCAGGACATCGCCGTCTCCATCCACCCGCAGCAGGTCATAGGTGAACAGGATGGTCATGCCGTCCCCGGCGATATAGCCCTCCGCCACGGCCAGCCATGCCGTCCCGCCGCCGCCGTCCGCCAGGGCGGTGATGTCCGCGCCGCCGTAGATGCCGGGGCTGGGGTCCGCGTTCTCCCGGACATATACCAGGGACAGACCGCCGTCGGGCCCGGCCCGGTACAGCCGGTCCCCCTCCGAGAGCTGCCAGGGGCCCGGGTCGTCCGTGCGGCAGGCGGTGAGCCAGTACCCGCCGTCCGCTGCCGGGGCGAAGCCGGCCAGCTGCTCCCCCTCCGGCAGGGTGAGGGCGGCGTCCGATGCCGCCAGGGCCGGGACGGCCAGGCTCAGGACCGCCGCCGCTATGAATAACAAGGCCAAAAGCTTTTTCATGACAGGTCTCCTCCCATTTTTTCTTGCAGAAAAAGCATACCTGCCATTTGTGAGCGGTTTTTGACCGGGACCTTAAGATTTTCTTAAGATGACGGGACCTGGGGCCAGTCCCTTACATTTTAATCCAACTTTCATCCAAACCCCTTTCGCTTTTGGCGCGGATGTGCTAAACTGTACTTACTATGAGTGATTATCTTTACATTTACATCAGTCCGTCCCCCGGCCCCGGCCCCGGCGGTTCGCCCGGCCCCGGCCCTGGGAACGGCCGCCCGCCCGTGGGCGAGGACGGCTTTGGGGCCGCCAGCTGGGCCATCGGCGTGGCGCTGATCTTCCTGTGGTTCCCGGTGGGCCTTTTCTTCACCATCGCCCACTCCACGGGCCATGACTTTCTGGGCAACTTCCTCCGGGGGCTGTTCGGCGGCAGCGGCAAGGCAGGGCAGGGGAACTATACGTCCCCCAGCCAGACCCGCCGCGCCCAAAACCAGGCCTACACCACCCCCGGCCAAGTGAAGCGCGCCCCGGTCCAGGGCGAGCGGTTCCCGGGCGTGCGCCGCGCGGACGCAGGGGCCACGCTGAAGACCGTCTTTGGCTGGATACTGACGGGCTTCGGCGCGCTTGCGACCATGGGCACCATCTTTGACGGCAGCGGCGTGTGGCGGCTGCTGAGCGCGATCGCCATCATCCTGGGCGGCGGGGCGCTGGTGCTGTCGGGGGCCATGGGCCGCCGCAAGGAGGCCAAGTTCCGCCGGTGCCTGACCATATCCGGCGACCGGGGCGTGGTGGACATGAAGCGGCTGGCCAAGACCCTGGGGGTGGACCTGGAGGAGGCCGACAAGACCATCACGGAGATGGTGGACCGGGGCTACTACGGCGAGAAGGCCTACATCGACCACGAGCGGTGCCTGCTGGTCATCGACGTGGAGGACATGCGGGACGTGTACCGCCGGGAGGACGAGGCCCGGGCCGCCGCTGCCGCCGCCAAGGAGAAGGCCGAGAGCGACGAGGCCAAGGCCAGGATGACAGAGTACGAGCGGTATATCGCCCAGATCGAGCAGGCGGACGTGGACATCGAGGACGAGGCCATGAGCGCCAAGATCCAGACCATGAAGTCCCTCACCGCCGCCATCTTCCGGGAGGTGGAGGCCCACCCGGAGAAGCGGTCCCAGATCGACCGGTTCATGAACTACTACCTGCCTACCACCTTGAAGCTGCTGGAGTCCTACGCCCGCATCGAGGACTACGGCGTGGCGGGAGAGAACATGGACAAGGCCAAGGCCGACATCGAGCGCATCGCCGACACCCTGGTGGAGGGGTACAAGAAGCAGCTGGATAAGCTCTACCGGGCGGAGGCCATGGACATCGCCGGGGACGTGAGCGTCATCGAGAACATGCTCAAGCGGGACGGCCTCTCCGGCAAGAGCGACTTCGGAACGCCTATGGGAGGGCACTGATATGGAAAACGCCTACTATGAAAAGCTGATCCGCTGCCGGGACGCCGTCCGGGCCAAAACGGACTTCCAGCCCCGCATCGGCCTTATCCTGGGCTCCGGCCTGGGCCGCATCGCGGAGACCATGGACATCGTGACGGTCGTGGACTACAAGGACATCCCCGGCTTCCCCGTGTCCACCGTGCCGGGCCACGCGGGCCGGTACCTCTTCGGCTACATCGGCGGCGTGCCGGTGGTGTGTATGCAGGGCCGGGTCCACTACTACGAGGGCTTTGACGTCCACGACGTGGTCCTGCCCACCCGGGTCATGGGCCTTCTGGGCATCAAGCTTTTGTTCCTCACCAACGCCGCCGGCGGCCTGGACCCGGAGATGGATACCCCGTCTCTCATGGTCATCCGGGACCACATGATGTTCGGCTTCCCCAACCCCCTGGTGGGCCCCAACCTGGACCAGCTGGGCCCCCGGTTCCCGGACATGAGCCAGGTATATGACCCCGCCCTGCGGGCCTGCCTGCACGACACCGCCGCGAAGATGGGCATGAAGCTGGCCGAGGGTGTGTACATCCAGCTCACCGGCCCCAGCTTCGAGACCCCCTTCGAGGTCCGGTACTACGGCTCCATCGGCGGCAGCGCCGTGGGCATGTCCACCGCCTGCGAGGCCGTGGCCGCCCGGCACATGGGCCTGAAGGTGTGCGGCGTCAGCTGCATCACCAACAAGGGCGCCGGCCTCTCCGCCGCGCCCCTGAACCACGAGGAGGTCATCGAGGCCGGGAACATGATCGGGGAGCGGTTCTCCCAGCTGGTCACCGCCGCCATCCCCGAGCTGGACAAGCTATGCTGAACGAACTGAAAAACATCGCGCTCTCGCCTGACGGGAGCGCGGTGCGCATTATCGACCAGACACGCCTGCCCGGGGAGCTGGTATACCTGGACCTGCGCACCCGGGGGGAGCTGTACGAGGCCATACAGACGCTCCGGGTCCGGGGCGCCCCGGCCATCGGCATCTTCGCCGCCTACGGCATATACGTGCTGGCCCGGACCTACGGGGACGAGGAGTTCTTTCCCCGGCTGGACGCGGACTGCGGCTATCTCATCTCCTGCCGCCCCACGGCGGTGAATCTGGCCCGGCAGGCGGAGCGGATGCGCGCTCTGGCCCACGCCATGGCCGGGCAGCGGACCGAGGCCATCGTGGAGGCCCTGGGCCGGGAGGCGGACGCCATCCTGGCGGAGGACGCGGCCATGTGCCGGGCCATCTCCGAGGCGGGGCTGCGCCTGCTCCATGAGGGGGACACGGTGCTGACCCACTGCAACGCCGGGCCATTGGCCACCAGCGAGTACGGCACGGGCCTGGGCCCGCTGCTGCTGGCGGCGGAGCGGGGCGTGAAGGTGAGCGCCTATGTGGACGAGACCCGGCCCCTTTTGCAGGGCGCCCGGCTCACGGCCTGGGAGCTTCAAAACGCCGGGGTGGACTGCACCCTCATCTGCGACAACATGGCCGCCCTGGCCATGAGCCAGGGGAGGATACAGGCTGTGCTGGCCGGGTGCGACCGCATGGCCGCCAACGGGGACGCCGCCAACAAGATCGGCACCTCCGGCGCCGCCATCATCGCGAAGCACTACGGCGTGCC
>CANQIH010000192.1 GCA_947624035.1 uncultured Oscillospiraceae bacterium
GTGGGCGATGTACTTGGGAACAGGCAGCTTGCCCCACATGGAGGCGTCCTGGCCCCAGTAGTTGTCGTCGCGGATGAGAACGACCTTCTGGTCGTCGGCAAAGTACATGGTGTAGGGGCCGGTGTAGGGCACTTCCAGGTTGCCGTCGTCGTCCAGGCCGTCGTCGTTCAGGATGGCGGTGGCGTCGCCGTCGTTGGCGGCATAGACCTCATCGATCCAGTCGGCCTTGGCGATAGCGACCAGCTCCAGGAAGTTGAGGATCATCAGGGGGTTGATGGGCTGGCCGTCGGCGTTCAGCTTGGCGTTGATGGTGACGCTCTTGCCCTCGCCCTCGATGGACTCGATGTAGGGGCCGTAGCCGGAGCCGGTGCCGTTGCCGATCTCCACGCCCACGTCAAAGGTGCGGATGACGTCGGCGGCGGTCACGTCGGAGCCGTCAGACCACTTGGCCGCGTCCTTGATGGTGAAGGTCAGGGCGGTCATGTCGTCGTTCCACTCGTAGTCGTCGTTGGCCAGCAGGCCGTACAGCTTGCCGTCCAGCACGTTCCACATGTAGAGCGTCTCGAACATCAGTTCGCGCCAGCCGGCGCCGGCAGCGATGGCCATGGAGTTGTTCTGGTTGGTGCCGATGGGGTTCCAGCTGTTGACAGCGCCCCACTGCTGACCGGCGAAGTACAGGGTCTCTTCCCGGGGCAGCACGACGTCGCCGCCAGCGGCGAACGCGGTGGTGGACAGGCCAAGGACCATGACCACTGCGAGCGCCAGTGCGATGAGCTTCTTCATTGTGTATCCTCCTAAAATAATATTTTTTGGCCCGTTCCCGGACCAGGATCACGAATCCATCATCATGTGATAGTCCCTATCACATGGAAAAGCGGGTACCCGCTTTTCAACTATATTAAGTTTTGTTTATTTCAGTCTCTTTACCGTCTCCCCCGCCAGCAGGACCCCGGGGATCACGATGCGCTCCGGGCTGTACGCCCGGCCCTCGGTGACGGCCCGGGACAGCTCCTCCGCCGCCCGGGCGCCCATGAGGGGCGCGTTCTGCCGCATGGTGGTGAGACTGGGCCGCAGAAACTGGCTCATGGCGATGCCGTCATATCCCACGGCGGACACATCCTCCGGGATGGACAGGCCCCGGCGCTCCGCGGCCTCCAGGCCGCCCATGTAGGAGATGTCGTCGGGATAGAGGATGCAGGTGGGCGGCTCCGGCATGTTCAAAAGCCGCTCCGTGGCCACCGCCGCGAAGTCCGGATCGTGGTACACGCCCTCGATCACATAGCCCTTGGGCACCGGGACGCCCAGCTGGCCGCAGGTCCTGAAAAAGGCCGCGAGGCGGGTGCGGGTGACGGCGGTCTGCTCTCCGTGAATGAAGGCGATCCGCCGGTGGCCCATGGAGTGGACGTACTGTACCAGGTCCGCCACCCCTTGGTCATTGTCGCTCATGACGCAGCCCCGGCCCGGGAACTCGTAGTCCACCGTCACCGTGGGGATATCGCTCTCCGCCAGCTCCCGCACCGCCGGGTCGTCGTAATTCACCGTGATGACGGCCACGCCGTCGAACTTCCGGTACCGGGCGTGCTCCACATAGGAGAAGCCCCGGCCCTCCAGATGACTGCTGATGAAGGAGATGTCGTAGCCCAGCTCCTCCGCCCGGCTCTTGAAGCCGTTGAGCATGAGGCTGAAAAACTCGTGGGCCAGGCCCGAATGGGAGAACTCCTGGAACAGCAGGCCCAGGTTATATGTACGGGCGGTCTTCAATGCCCGGGCGGCCCCGTTGGGGATGTAGCCCATCTCAGCGGCGGCGGACCGGATCTTTTTCACCATGTCCCGGCCCACGTCCGGCGCGCCGTTGAGGGCTTTGCTCACGGTGGCCGGTGAACAGCCGCACCGGGCCGCGATGGCTTTGATCGTGACCACGGGCGCCTCCACCTCCGCTAAGTAAACGTTTTCGTAAAATTATTATAGCTCCTTGACCCCTCGATGTCAATATGCTCAATTTCGTCAAAAATAGGTGCCTGAATTTTAGCATTTCGCCAGTTACAGTTTCACAGCGCTGAATCGTCCCTAAAATCGCGGGCCCATTTTCCGCCGGCGCTTGTTGACTTTGCGCACATTTTATTCTATATTACAGGCAACGTGAACATTTGCGCGAAAACGTATTCGGAGGCATGACATATGCGCGTTATCTCTCTCAGCGGCCCCTGGACCCTGGACGCGCCGGACTGCGGCTTCACCGGCGTCCCCGCCCATGTCCCGGGCTCGGTCTACCACGACCTGCTCACCGCTGGCCTCATCCCCGACCCCTTCTACCGGGACAACGAGACCGAGGCCCTGAAGCTCATGGACCACGATTTCCGCTACAGCCGCGCCTTCACCGTGGACGGGGCGCTTCTCGCCTCGGACGCGGTGCTGCTGCGGTGCGAGGGGCTGGACACCCTGGCGGAGATCACCGTCAACGGCCAGCCCGCCGGGCGGGCGGACAACATGCACCGGACCTGGGAATTCGACGTGAAGGGCCTGCTCCGCCCCGGGGAGAACGAGATCTCTGTGCTGTTCTCCTCCCCCACCCGGTTCATCAAGGAGGCCTACGCCAAGAGCCGGGCGGACGGAAGCTCCGACGCCATGGTGGGCTTCCCCCACATCCGCAAGGCCCACTGCATGTTCGGCTGGGACTGGGGCCCCCGGCTGCCGGACGCCGGCATCTGGCGGGACATCAGCCTCGTGGGCATAGACACCGCCCGCATCCGGGACGTGCTGGTGCTCCAGCGCCACGAGCCCGGGAAGGTCACCCTGGAGGTAAAGACAAGCCTGGACCGCCTCACGGATGAGCCCGCGGACATCGCCGTGGCCGTGACGGCCCCGGACGGGACGGTCCTCACCGGCAGCGGCCCGGACTGCACGATCGTCATCGACGACCCCAAGCTCTGGTGGCCCGCCGGTCTGGGGGACCAGCCCCTCTACGCCGTGGACGTGACCCTCACCGGCGCAGCCGGGGATCTGGACGGCTGGCACAGGCGCATCGGCCTGCGGACCATGACCGTCAGCCGCCGGAAGGATGACGACGGGGAGAGTTTTTCTCACTGCGTCAATGGTGTGGACGTGTTCGCCATGGGCGCGGACTATATCCCCGAGGACAACCTGCTGCCCCGTGTGACTCCTGAGCGGACTCGCCGCCTTTTGGAGGACGCCCGGGCCGCCAACATGAACTGCGTCCGGGTCTGGGGCGGCGGCCACTACCCCAGCGACGCCTTCTATGACATCTGCGACGAGCTGGGCCTTCTGGTGTGGCAGGACTTCATGTTCGCCTGCGCGGTATATGACCTCACGGAGGAGTTCGAGGCCAACATCACGACGGAATTCATCGACAACGTCCGCCGCCTGCGCCATCATCCCTCCCTGGCCCTCTGGTGCGGCAACAACGAGATGGAGCAGTTCGTGGCTATGGGCGAGTGGGTTTCCTCCTGCCGCCAGAAAGCGGACTACATCAAGATGTACGAGTACATCATCCCCAAGGTCCTGAAAAAGGAGGACCCCCAGGCCTTCTACTGGCCCGCCAGCCCCAGCAGCGGCGGCAGCTTCGACGAGCCATGGGACCCCAATCGCGGCGACGTCCACTATTGGGACGTGTGGCATGGCTTAAAACCCTTCACGGACTACCGGAACTACCTCTTCCGCTATGTATCCGAGTTCGGATTCCAGTCCTTCCCCTGCCTGGAGACCGTGGAGAGCTTCACCGCCCCGGAGGACAGGAACGTG
>CANQIH010000193.1 GCA_947624035.1 uncultured Oscillospiraceae bacterium
TGCCGCCCTGCTGGCGGCCCTCTCCCCAGCGGACTTCCCCTACCCCGGGGCCCTGGGAGGCATGTTCTGGCAGCGGGAGCTGGAGCGCCGGGCCTACGAGGCCGCCGGGGGCGGGTACAGAGCCCCGGCCCAGACCGTGGGGAGCTTTCTCCGCGGCGGCCCCGCCCAGTCCGGCCGGGTGCGGCCCTCCTATGAGCCCGGGGTGGTGCCGACTGATTTACATAATATCCTTCCGCCTGTCATCACGGACACCATCGCCGGGGCGCTGCCCATCTTCGGCCGGAAGCTCCGGGGCTTCGCCGCCCCTGACGCGGTGCTGACGGGCCCGGAGACCCGGTCCTCCAGCCCCGTGCGGATGCTGCGGACCGGCGCCCTCCAGTCCCCCGCCCTGGCGGGCCTCTACCCCTGCGGCGAGGGGGCCGGCTGGGCCGGGGGCATCATGAGCGCCGCCGTGGACGGCCTTCGCTGCGCCGAGGCCCTGATCGCCAGCCTTTCAGACGGCGCATGAGATCGTCAAAAAAGGCCGCACAGGACGAACCTGTGCGGCCTTGCATTTTCAGATCACTGCTCACACATAATAGGGGTTGGGCTTGAACAGCAGCGCGATCAGGTCGATGACGGCGCCGATCACGAACAAGCCGCCCGTGAACAGGTAGAGGATGCCCATGCCGGTCTTCCCCTCATAGAACTTGTGCGCGCCGATGAGCCCGAAAAACAGGCACAGGAAAAATGCCACCCACTTGTTCCTGGCCCTGGCGTATCCCATCGCGTTGACGTTGTTGGTGTTGGTATTGACGTTGGAGTTGGAGTTGTTTATCACGACGTTGGGCTGGGCCGCCGCGCTTTTTATCTCCTCCACCTGTCGCCCGCACGCGGTGCAGATGACGGCGTCAGCCGGTATCCTGGCCCCGCAGTGTTTACAAAACTTCATCTTCACGTCATTTGCTGTCTGCTGATCCATCCGCCTGTCCTCCTACGATAAGTATATCGAGAATTTAACACATATGTATTCATTTGTCAACATATGTGTTCAGAGCGCCTATGCCATTTGCCTAGAATATACATAGAGGTGGAGCTATGTATATTCCTACCCTGGACCCTGTCGCCGTGGGACGGGTCGTCGCCCATTTTCGGAAGCAGCGCGGCATATCCCAGGAGGTGCTGAGCGGCCTCGCGGACATCGGCCGCAGCCACCTGAGCGCCATAGAACGGGGCGAACGGAAACCGACCCTGGAGACCTTTTACAGGATATGCACCGCGCTCGGGGTCAAGATGAGCGTGGTCATCTCCTATCTTGAAGAGGAACTGGAAAAGTAGAACGATAGGCGGCGCCTGACACCGGCGGGCACAGAAAGTCAGGACCGGGCGGCCATTTTCCGCTAGAATGGGCCCAGCACGGAGGGGGGCGGCGCCATGGACTGGATACAGGGCATACAGCGAGCGCTGGACTACATCGAGGCGCATCTCACCGGTGAGCTGGACTATGGCGCCATCGCCCGGGAGGCGGCCTGCTCGGCCTGCTACTTCCAGCGGCTGTTTGGCGTGCTGTGCGGCATGAGCCTGGGTGAGTACATCCGGGCCCGGCGGCTGACCCTTGCCGGCAGGGAGCTGGCCGCCGGAGACGCCAAGGTCATCGACGTGGCCCTGAAATACGGCTACGAGAGCCCGGAGAGCTTTGCCCGCGCCTTCCAGCGCTTCCACGGCGTCACGCCGTCGGAGGCCCGGCGGGACGGCTCACGCCTGCGGTCCTTCGCCCCGCTCACCGTGCAGATCACACTGAAAGGCGGAACGTATATGGACTACAGGATCGAGGAAAAGCCCGCATTCACCCTGCTGGAGCGGGTGGAGCGGCACAGCGTCGTCGACGGCGAGAACCTCAACACCATCCCGGACTTCTGGACCCGTGCCAAGGCAGACGGCACACTGGAGACCCTTCTGTCCAAGGCCGCAGACAGGACGTACCTCTTTGGCGTCTGCTACGGCAACGAGCCCACGGACAGCAAGACCTTCGACTACGCCATCGCGGCGGCATGTGACCCGGCGCTGGCGGCGCCCGACGGCCTCCGGGTCCGGGAGATGCCCGCCCGGACCTGGGCGGTGTTCCCCTGCAAGGGGGCCATGCCCGGTGCGGTGCAGCAGCTCTGGCACCGGATCATCACCGAGTTCTTCCCGGGCTCCGCCTGGGAGCCCACCTATGAGCTGGACATCGAGGCTTACCCCGGCGGGGATATGGAGAGCCCGGATTACACCTGCGAGATCTGGGTCCCGGTGAAAAAGGCCTGAACCACCTGAAAAACAGCGTCCGCGCGCTTTCCCCGGAAAGCGCGCGGATATGTTATATGGGTACATATGAATTTATCTTAACGACTGAAGCGACGGATTATAAGACCCAAACCCCAATTCATTGATCAACCGCATATATTCCTTCTCATTAAAAACAGACCCTGTTGAAATAATATCGTAAAGCCCGCTGTCATCGATCAATCTGAACGGCTCCTTATGGAACCCGTTCCGGTCATAAAATGCAAACCGGCGGATACGTTGGTCCTCATTTTCAGCATTGAAACCTATCGGCTCAATATTACCCACCACAGTCTTATCGGAATACGTCTTTATCAGCCATTGGATCAGCTGCGCTCCATATCCTTTAGAGCGCACTTCGGCTGGTACGGCAAGATAAAACAAATAAAGCATCGTTTCCCCGACATTATAAAAGAGGATCCCACAAAGCTGCTCTCCTTCCCAAAAAGATTTATATTCTATATGATCTGATTCTGATAATCTCAGAATCTCATCCATTGAAAAACTTTCCTCTGGAGGAAATGCCGTCATCTGCAACTTTCTCACAGCGTCGTAGTGTGGCATTTCTCTCTTTATATCTTCGCACCTCATAACTCCCTCCTGCAAATCGATCTGCCTCGCTGCTCTTATCCGGCGAACCCGCGCCGCCTAGTCCTTTTTATAAAACACCAGCGTCATCCTGTCGTTGACGGCCGTCGTCTTCCCGGTCCGGCGGTACCCCATCTTCTCGTAGAGATGGCAGTTGCCCGCCTCCTGCAATATGGTGTCCAGCTCCCAGTCTGAACGGCCGTGCAGCCGCTCCGCCTCCGATATCGCCCGCTGGGCTATGCCCCTGTTCCGGTAGGGCGGCATCACGAAAATGGGGGATATCCTCTTCGGCTTGCCGGGCTCCTTCCGGTCGATGACCCGGATGGCGCCCACGGCGGTGTCCACGTCCTGGATGTAATAGTAATACGTGAAGGGCTGCCGCAGCCGCTCGGCCATCCTGTCCACCGGCTCCGTGGCTGGGCTCGTCTCCGTGTCCTGATATCTCTCATACATCTCCGTGAACGCCTCGACCTGCATCCGCCAAAGGCGTTCGGCGTCCTCCGCCCCGGCCCGGACCAGCTTTATATCCATCGTCATTCCCTCCCTCACAGCGGCAAAAACGCGAATATCACGGCAAACACCACCGCGGGCAGCAGGTTCGCCACCCGTATCCGCTTGCCCCACACCAGGTTGAGCCCCACGCAGAAGATGAGGATGGACCCCACGGTGGAGAGGTTCGCCAGCGCGGCGCCGGTCATGACGGGCCGGATGAACCGGGCCAGGGCCGTCACCGCCCCCTGCCACAGCGCCACGGGCACGGCGGAGAAGATGCACCCCTTCCCCAGCGAGCAGGTCATCACCAGCACGATGATCAGGTCCAGCACCGCCTTGGC
>CANQIH010000194.1 GCA_947624035.1 uncultured Oscillospiraceae bacterium
CAGCCGTTTTTCAGCATATAGCCGGTCTTGGCGGAGAAGTACCGCTGGGTGCCCTTGGCGTCCGTGGTGACGAGGCCCTTGAGCTGGTAGCCGGTCCTTGCGGAGAAGTAGCACTTATGCCCGGCGCTGTCCACGGTGACGACCCCGGTGATCCGGTGGCCGTCCTTGGCGGAGAAGTAGCACTTGTTGCCCTTGTTGTCCACGGTGACGATACCGGTGAGCATGGTGCCGTCCTTTGCGGAGAAGTAATACCGCTGGCCGCCGATGAGGTAAAGCCCCTTCAGCTTCGCGCCGTTCTGGTAGTAATACTTCTTGCCTCCCTCGGTGACCCAGCCCTTCTTGGCCGCCGGGGCCGCGCCCAGGCTCACGAATTTGATGCCGTTTTTCCTGGCATAGGTCTGGGCTGCGGAGCCGTCATAGCCGCGGATCGTAAGGCTGCTGGAGCAGCAGGAGAACGCGCCGCTCCCGATGGTCTTCACGGTGTCGGGGATGGTCACGCTGGTCAGTTTGGTGCTGAAGATGAAAGCGCCGGCGCCGATGGCGGTGACGCCGCTGGGAACGGAATACGAGGAGGCCGCTTTTCCGCTGGGGTAGCGGACCAGTGTCTTTTTGGCGGCGTCGAACAGCACGCCGTTGACAGCGGTGAAGTACTTGCTGCCGGGGGCCACGGTGATGTCCTGCACGAAGTGATAATAATTGCCGGTGAGAGCGTCGGCATCGATCGTGCTGACGGTGGTGGGGATGCTGATGCTGAAGTAGGTCTTGCAGCCCCAGTACAGATCGGCGCAGACGTTGGTTATCCCCTCGCCCAGCACGATCTTCTTTGTGGGAACGGCATCAGGATGGAACAGCTGCCCCCAGGGGATCATATCCCCCCAATAGGGCACCATTTTCCCCTTGCCGGTGAAGGTAAGGGTGCCGTCCGTGGACATGGTCCATTTTATATTGCTCCCATCCAGGGTGCCGGAATATGCGATGCTGGCGGCCGGCTCCGGCTGGTCGGGCACTTCAGCTTCCGCCGCCAATGCAGGGACGCACAGGGAGAGGACGGTCAGCGCCGCCAGAAGCAGGGAAAGGATACGCTTGGTCATGGTCTTGGCCTCCTATGCTCATTTTAACATTACACATTATATTTCCGGGTGGGATGTTTTGCAAGGGGCGGGAACGACCGCCAGGCCAATGCCCCATGGGACGGACAAGCACCACCCCCCTCGGCTCCCCCTTGGGGGAGCTGGCCGCCGCGTAAAGCGCGGCGGTCTGAAGGGGGAGACCAGCAGTTGGTCTACAAACTGACCTTTCACCCTTCCGCCCTCGTCGGCGCACGCTCCATAGGTCAGGGCCCAGCTTTCGTGCTGGGCCCTGAATATTGCGCGGCGCCTCCTCTCCCCAAAGGGCAAGCGTGCCCTTTGGGGACCCCATGGCCACCTCCCCTTGAGGGGAGGCGAGGGGGCTGGCAGAGGCTTCAAGCCACCGCCGCACCCCTTGCCTGTCACTCACCGTACACGACTTTCCGGTAATTGGCCCTATCGGTGTCGCCCTCGGTGCTGATGCACAGTACCCGGCTGGTCTCATCCATGCCCAAAGCCTCCTTCACGGGAGCCAGCCGCTCCTCGGTCATGATGGCCGCCGCCACGCCTGTTGTCACCGCGCCGGACTCGCCGGAGACGATGGGGGCGTCGGCCCCGCAGGGCCTGGCCAGAAGGCGCATGCCGTCGGCGGAGTACTTGTCGCCGCAGGCGATGAAGCCGTCCGCGCAGGCGCTCAGGATGTCCCAGCTCAGGGTGCAGGGCTCGCCGCAGCAGAGACCGGCCATCATGCTGTCCATGGGCCCGGCGGCGGCATGGAGGCTGCCATCGTCCGCCTTGGCCGTGCGGTAATGACAGTCGGCGCTGTCCGGCTCCACCACCACGGTCAGAGGCCGCTCCGCGCCGTATCGCCCGGCAAAGTACCCGGCCACGGCCCCGGCCATGCTGCCCACGCCGGCCTGCAGGAAGAGGTGGGTGGGGGGCCGGTCCAGCGCGTCCGCCGCCTCCTGGGCCATGGTGGTATAGCCCTGCATGATCCGGGCGGGGATGTCCTCATAGCCCGGCCAGGCGGTGTCCTGGACCAGGATCCAGCCGTGCTCCGCCGCCATGGCGGCAGCGTGGCGCACCGCGTCGTCATAGACCATATCGGTGATGGAGGCGTCCGCGCCCTGGGCCAGGATGTTATCAAGACGCTCCGGCGCGGTCCCCTTGGGCATGTACACCACGCTCCTGTGGCCCAGCAGCCGGGCGGACCAGGCCACGCCCCGGCCGTGGTTGCCGTCGGTGGCGGTGACGAAGGTGAGCTCCCCCAGCTTCTCCCGGGCCTCCGGGGAGCGCAGGCGGGCAAAGGCGTTCTCATCGGCGGGGATGCCCAGCCTCCCGCACAGGTATGTGCCGATGGCATAGCTGCCGCCCAGGGCCTTGAAGGCGTTGAGACCGAAGCGTTTGGACTCGTCTTTGACGTACAGGGCCCCCAGGCCCAGCTTGGACGCCAGGGCGGAGAGCTCCACCAGGGGCGTGGGCTCATAGCCGGGCAGGCCCCGGTGGAACCGGCTGACCGTATCCGCCACGGCGGGACCCACGGGCACCGTGCCGTCCAGACGGCCCCGGGGCGTATATCTGACGAAGTTGAAGGTATCCATATGCGCGCCTCCTGTAGTTTTTTCCCAGTATACCCCGGGGAAGGGAGATGTGCAAGAGAGGCAGCAGGGCGGAGGTTATGATTTTACCGTAGCAAATCGTCGAACTATGGTGTATAATGAGGAAAAACATAAAATTATCTATATACAGGAGGCGCGATATGAGACGGACGAAGATCATCTGCACCCTGGGCCCGGCGGTGGACAATGAGGAGATGCTGCGGGCCCTCATCGAGGGCGGCATGGACGCGGCCCGGTTCAACTTCTCCCACGGCACCCACGAGGAGCACCTGGCCCGGGTGAACCGGCTGAAGGCCGTCCGGGGCGCCATGGGCCGGCCGGTGGCCACCATCCTGGACACCAAGGGCCCGGAGATCCGCATCCGCACCTTCGCGGAGAAGTCCGTGACCCTCCGGGCGGGGGATACCTTCACCCTGTCCACCGACGACATCGTGGGCGACGCCACCAGGGTAGGGGTGAGCTACAAGGACCTGCACGAGGAGGTACAGCCCGGCCAGACCATCCTCATCGACGACGGCCTCGTGGCCATCCGGGTGGAGAGGATCGATGGCCATGACATCGTCTGCACCGTCGTCAACGGCGGGGCCCTTTCCAACCACAAGTCCATCAACATCCCCGGCGCCAACATCCACCTGCCCGCCATCACGGAGAAGGACGTGGCGGACATTCGCTTCGGTGTGGAGAACGACTTCGACTACATAGCCGCCTCCTTCGTCCGCAAGGCCAGCGACGTGCAGGAGATTCGCAAGGTCTTGCACGAGTGCGGCGGCGACGGTGTGAAGATCATCGCCAAGATCGAGAACCAGGAGGGCGTGGACAACTTCGCCGAGATCGTGGACGCCTCCGACGGGCTCATGGTGGCCCGGGGCGACCTGGGGGTGGAGATACCCGCCGAGCGGGTGCCCATCGTCCAGAAGATGATGATCCGCAAGTGCCTGCTGGAGGGCAAGCCCGTCATCACCGCCACCCAGATGCTGGACTCCATGATCCGCAACCCCCGGCCCACCCGGGCGGAGGTGTCCGACGTGGC
>CANQIH010000195.1 GCA_947624035.1 uncultured Oscillospiraceae bacterium
GGACCGGAACCTCTACAGCGAGCTGCGGCGGCTGGTCCGGGAGCGCCGTTTCTCCCTGGACCGGCTGGCGTGGCTGTTTTTCTATCTGGGCCGCTCCTACCACGAGGCCCGTGTCATCGAAAAATACCTCCGGGCAAACGGTCTCGCCGGGACTGGGGAGCCCGCGGTGCTCTACTGCTACCGCTTCGACTACCAGCCCTATGCGGCGCTGCTGCTGAAAAAGCGGCTGCTGCCCGGCGCCGCCGTCGTGGCCCGGTGCCACGGGTACGACCTATATGAGCACGTGCGCCCCAACGGCTACATCCCCCTGCGGCCGTACCTGCTGGAGCACCTGGACCGGGTGGTGCCCATCTCGGAGGACGGCCGCCGGTACCTGGCGGAGCGGTCCCCCGCCTGGGCGGACAAGCTGACCCTCTTCCGGCTGGGCACGGAGGACCACGGCGTCCAGGCCGCATCATTGGACGGCGGGCCGATGCGCCTTGTGAGCTGCTCCGACGTCTCTCCGGTGAAGCGGGTGGCCCTCATCGCCCGGGCCCTGGCGCTCATCACTGACCGGGAGATCGTCTGGACCCACTACGGGGACGGGCCTCTCATGGACGAGCTTCGCACCCTCTGCGCCGCCCTGCCGGGGAACGTCCGCTGGGAGCTCCGGGGCCGGGTGGACAACGCCGCCCTGCTGGCGGAGTACGCGGAGCGGCCCTTCCACCTCTTTGTCAACGTCAGCTCCTCGGAGGGGGCGCCCGTGTCCATTATGGAGGCCATGAGCTTTTCCATCCCATGCCTGGCCACGGACGTGGGCGGCACGGGGGAGATCGTGCGCCCCGGGGAAAACGGCGCGCTCCTGCCAAAGGACGTGACGCCCCAGGCCCTGGCGGAGGCCATATCGTCCTTCGGGGCCATGCCGGAGGCGGAGTATCAGGGCTGCCGCGCCCGGGCCCGGGCCTTCTGGGCCGCCCACTGCGACGCCAAGGTAAACTACACCGCTTTTGCCCGCTGGCTGCGGGAGCTGGGAGGCGGCCATGACTGAATCCACGCCCCGCATCGACGTGATCGTGCCGGTGTATAACGCCGCGGACTACCTGCCCCGGTGTATGGATAGCCTGCTGGCCCAGGACTTTTCCTCCTACACCGTCACCCTGGTGGACGACGGCTCCACCGACGGCAGCGGCGCGCTCTGCGACCGGCTGGCCGCGGCGCACCCCGGCCTGGTCCGGGTCCTGCGCCAGGCAAACGCCGGGCCATCCTCCGCCCGCAACAACGCCGTCCGCCGCTCGGAGGCGGCCTGCGTCTGCTTCGTGGACGCGGACGACCGGGTGTCGGAGAACTACCTCTCCGCCCTGTACCGGGCGGCGGAGGCGCAAAGCGCCCCTATCGCCATGGCAAGGCCCTGCCGGGAGTATCCGCAGAAAAGCGGCGGCCTCCGGCAGGTCATGTACCCGGCGCTGGACAAGCCGGTGCTGGACCGGTACGGCGCGCTGGCGGAGAGTTGCTATGACCGGTATTTTGGCTGCTTCCCCTGGGGCCGCCTGCTCCGCCGGGACATCGCCCTGGCCAACCCCTATCCCCCCGGCCGGATATTCGAGGACTCCTTCGCCGCCTGGCGGCAGATCATGGCAAGCGAACGGGTGGCCTATGCCCCGGAGGCCGTGTACTACTACCTCCAGCGGGCAGACAGCCTCCAGCACAGCCGTTTTGATGAGAGCCACATGGACCTGATGGACGCGGTGACGGACATGATGGACTGGTTCCGGGAGGCCGGCATGCCCCCCGCGGTGCTGGACGCCGGGACATACAAGGCCTGCCGGGCCTGCTATGTGACCGCGTTCCACGCCGCCGGCCTGCCCCTGGGGCAGTTCCGCGAGATCTGCGGCCGGGTGGTCCCCGTCCTGCGCCGGTACTATCCCCCCGCCCGCATGGACCGGCGGACGCACTTGGGCTGCCGGCTTCTGCTCACCAGCCGTACCCTCTTCTATCTCGCGGCGCGGCTCATGAAATAGCCCGCCGCCCGCTCCCCGGAGGCCTCTATGACCCGGACCCAAAACTCCTTCTTCAACTTCATAGCCAACGCCGGGTCCATGGTGCTGCTGGTGCTGATGAATTTCGTGGTCCGCACGGTGTTCATCCGCACCCTGGGCGCCAGCTACCTGGGCATCGAGGGGTACTTCACCTCCATCCTGTCCATGCTGTCCATGGCGGAGCTGGGGTTCGGCTCGGCCATCCTCTTCAAGCTCTACAAGCCCATCGAGGAGGGGGACCGGCGCCGCATCCAGGTGCTGATGAAGCTCTACCGCCGGGTCTACGCCGCGGTGGGCTGGGTCATCATGGGCCTGGGCGTGGCCCTCATCCCCTTCCTGCCCCGGCTGATACGGGACTACGGCGATCTGCTGACGCTTCGCCTGAGCCCCGCCCTCATATTCCTGCTGTACCTGTTCCGAAGCGCCTCGTCCTATTGGTTTTTCGCCTACAAGGCCGCCTTCGTCCGGGTCACGCAAAAGAGCTACGTGCTGTCCGTGGCCGGGTACGCCGTCACCGTCCTGGGCAGCGCCGCCCAGCTGCTGGCCCTGGTCCTCACAAAGAGCTTCACCGTCTACGTGATCGTCATGATCTGCCAGTCCCTGGCGGGGAACCTGCTGTACGCCTACATCTGCGATAAGCGGCACCCCTACCTGAAGGAGAAGATCGACGACCGCGTCTCCCGGGAGGAGCTGCGGGAGTTTTTCAAGGACTGCTCGGCCCTGTTCATCTTCCGCATCAACGACGCGGTGATCAGCAGCACGGATAACATCGTCCTCACGGGCCTCGTGGGCCTCTCCGCCACGGGCCTTTACGCCAACTACCTCATCATCAAGACCAACCTCCAGTCCCTGCTGAACACCTTCATCAACTCCATCTACGCCTCCCTGGGCAGCCTCTACTCCGTGGGCAACCTGGAGTGGTCCCGGCTGGCCTTCCGGGTGGTGAACTTCTGCGCCGCCTGGCTGTACGGCGTGGGGGGCGTGTGCCTCGCGGTGCTGATGGACGAGTTCATCGCCCTGTGGATCGGGCCCCGGTTCATCGTGAGCTCCTGGACCGTGAACGGCGTGGCCGTCGCCACGCCCCTGGCCCTCTGGGTGGGCGTGGAGTGCTACTTCAACGGCCTCAAGATGAGCCTGGACACCACCCGGGGCACCATGGGCCTGTTCCGGCAGATGAAGTACCGGCCCGTGCTGGAGATGCTGGTGAACCTTCTGGTGTGCCTGTGGCTGGTCCCCCGGGTGGGCATCGTGGGCTGCGTCATCAGCACCAACTGCGCCGCGCTGATCAAGCTGATCTTCGACCCGGTGGCCATCTACCGGTACGCCCTGAAGCAGTCCCCCTCCGGCCACTTCCTGCGGACGCTGGCCTACACCGCCGTACTGGCGGCGGGCGGCCTTGTCAGCGGCTATGTGTGCGGGCGCATCCGTCTTTCTGGCATACCGGGCTTCATCGTCCACGGCTGCGTGTGCGTGGGACTGGTCAGCGTCCTGTTCGCGGCCTGCTTCTGCCGCACCCGGGAATTCCGGTTCCTGCTCCATACCGGCATAGACATGCTCCGCCGAAAAACCGGCGGGGCGCCCGAAAGCGAATGAAAAATGAAGATGACCCGGCGCGGCTTTTTGATATGCTCCCTCTATGGAAGACAGTGAAAAAAGACACTGCATCCATGGAGGGAGCATTATTATGGGCAAAAAGA
>CANQIH010000196.1 GCA_947624035.1 uncultured Oscillospiraceae bacterium
GACGCCTACATCAAGAAGATCGGCAAGTACCAGAAAAACGAGTCGAAGATATCCTTCCAGGACGTGCAGGACTGCCTCATATTGGTGACCAACTGCTTCTCCACCCAGACCAGCTACGAGAACCAGACAAAGAAGGCCATCAACAACAAGTTCATCCAGGACGCCATGACGGAGTTCTTCCGCCAGAAGCTGGAGATCTGGTGCATCGAGCACAAGGCCGAGGCGGACCGGATGGCCGAGCAGGTGCTCATCAATAAGCGCAGCCGGGAGCAGGCGGAGCGCCAGCGGCTGAACATCAAGAAAAAGCTCACCGGCTCCATGGACATCGTGAGCCGGGTGGAGAAGTTCGTGGACTGCCGCAGCCGGGACGTGAACCGCCGGGAGCTGTACATCGTGGAGGGCGACTCCGCCCTGGGCTCCTGCAAGATGGGCCGGGACGCGGAATTTCAGGGCATCATGCCCGTCCGGGGCAAGATCTTGAACTGCCTGAAGGCCGACTACACCCGCATCTTTAAAAGCGACATCATCACGGACCTATTGAAGGTGCTGGGCTGCGGCGTGGAGGTGGACAAGCGGCGCAAGGACTTAAACGGCTTTGACCTGGGAAACCTCCGGTGGAACAAGGTCGTCATATGCACCGACGCGGACGTGGACGGGTTTCAGATACGGACCCTGATCCTCACCATGCTCTGGCGGCTGACCCCCACCCTCATCAAGGAGGGGTACGTGTACATCGCCGAGTCCCCCCTCTATGAGATCACGAGCAAGGAAAAGACCTGGTACGCCTACTCCGACAGCGAGAAAAACGCCATCGTGGAGGAGCTGGGAAAGGCCAAGTTCACCGTGAACCGGTCCAAGGGCCTGGGCGAGAACTCCGCGGAGATGATGTGGCTCACCACCATGAACCCCGAGACCCGGCGGCTCATCCGGGTCCAGCCGGAGGAGGCCGAGCGCACGGCCTACTACTTCGACCTGCTGCTGGGAGACGACCTGGCCGGGCGCAAGGACCACATCGCCCAGGACGGGTACAAATACCTGGACCTGGCGGATATTTCGTGAGAGTACAGGCGAAGCAGACGGACCGTCCCCGCACCGGCCGTGACCATGCCCGGCGCGGGGATGGTCTGGATGCGGCACACAGGATAAATGAGGAGGAGCGCCCCATGAAAAAACTGCTTTCCATCCTTCTGGCCGTCTCGCTGCTGCTGACCGTACCGGTCTGGGCCGCGGCGGACAGCGGCGTGTCGGTCACCGACGCCGTCACCGATCAGATCGTGTCCGATCACGGGGACACGTACGAATACCACATCCCGGAGGTCGCCATCTCCGGCGTGGACATGGACTGGCTCAACACGGAGATATACGACGCGCTCTATCCCGACCTGGAGTCCTCCCTCCAGTCTCGGGCAAACAACGACTATTCCTACGCCAGCGGCGGCATGAGCTACAGCTGGTCGGTCCACGGGGACATCCTCTCCCTGGTGCTCCAAAACTACATGTACCCTGACGCCAGCGGCTACGATGAATATACCGTGTACGACCTCTCCCTCGCCACCGGCCAGCCGGTGCCGGAGGAGGACGTGCTGGCCCAATGCGGCTACACCCAGGACACGTACCACGCCGCGCTGGTGCAGGCCGCCCGAAACGCCCATTACGAGTCCTTCAGCTACGTATACACGCAGACGCAGTCCGGCGGCGTCCAGCAGTCCATGGCGGACGAATGTCTTGTCGATTCCCTGGCGGAGGACAACCTGGCCACGGCGGTGCCCTTCATCCACGCCAGCGGCCACCTGTGCGCGACGCTCGGCCTGTACACCGTCGCGGCGGCGGGCTACTATGTCCATCTCCTGGACCTGGACGACGGCGTCATGCTGGCATACGAGCCCTGGTCGCCGGACGATGCCGTTCCCGACCCCGGCACCGCCCCCGAGCCGGAGCCGGAGGCCATATCCGAGACCATATCCGAGACCATATCTATGGACAGCGGCAGCGGCGCAGACCTCGTGACAGACGGCTACACCTACACCTACGGCGACGAGTGGGGCGACTACGGCTTCCACGTCCCCCAGATCGACCGGGAGGGCCCGGGCTTCGATGAAGTGAACGCGGCCATCTGGGCGGAGCTCTACGAGGACCAGCTCATGGGCGAGTACGGGTCTGTCACCGCCATCGAGCAGGGCTGGTCGCCGGAGCCCTACACCGTGGACTACGATTGGGCCGTGAACGGGGACATCCTGAGCCTGTGGACCGTCAGCCGCTACAGCGGCGACTGCGATTTTTACAGCGTCTACAACGTGTCCCTCTCCGCCGGGCGGCGCGTCACGAACCAGGAGCTGCTGGACCTGGCGGGCGTGAGCGAGGACCAATTCTACTCTGCCGTCAGGCACGCGCTGTCCGCCGCCTTCGAGGAGTACAACACCTACGGCCAGGAGGATGCGTTCAAGGCCCAGCAGCGGGGGGACAATAACTCGGAGACCAACGTCCGCGCCGTCCGGCCGTATCTGGACAAGGACGGCGGCCTCTCCGTCATCGGGACGGTATACGCCCTGGCGGGCGCCGGGCAGTTCGAGCGGCAGCTGTCTGTCATGAGCCAAAAGCGGCTGATGGGGCCCATCGACAGCTCCGGCCTGCCGGATTCGCCGGCGGAGAGCGACCCGGTGATCCGATTCATCGAGCGCAGCGGCAGCGAATACCTGACCCCGGCGGACATCCAGGGCTTCAACAAGCAGATGTGCCTTTACGCCAGAAACGGCGTCTTCGCCCGCCTGGGCCGCTGCTTTGAGGACGCCAGCCTCCAGAGCTATTTCCGGCAGTTCAACTGGTACAGGCCCGTGATCACCCCGGACGAGTTCGACGCGAACATCATGAACGACTACCAGCGGAAAAACGTCGCCCTTGTCCTGTCCTACGAGGAATCACTGCCCTAAATGAAACTTGGCGCGGCCGGACAGGCGGGAGGAGCCAACCCGCAATAGAAGGGCCGGTGCGTCCTGACTGTCCTCCCCTTGACCGTGACCATTATGACTATATGCTGGCGAAACGCCGAAAGGCGTTGCGCCGAGCCGCTTTGCGGCTCAGCAAAACAGCATGGCTGTTTTGCCATGTATTCATTCAATGAACATCGCGCAAATGATTCTTGAATCATTTGCCGCCAAACTTGGCGTTTGGCAGCGAAAACAATTGTTTTCGCTATACGATGGTCATTATGGTCTGCGGGTATGACAGTCTGGCCCACGCCTATGTGCGGAGCAGACAGACCGTCCCCGCGCCGGGCATGGTCACGGCCGGTGCGGGGATGGTTTGGATGCGGCGCCAAGCTACGATAGAAGATATTTGAGGTAACACATGGCAAGAAAAGCGAAAGACCCACAGCAGCCCAAGCGGGGCGCGGACCCCAACGTGATGGGCCTCCGGGGCGAGGTCATCGACCAGCCCATCACGGACATATTGGAACAGAACTTCATGCCCTACGCCATGAGCGTCATCGTGTCCCGGGCCATCCCGGAGATCGACGGGTTCAAGCCCAGCCACCGGAAGCTTCTGTACTGCATGTACAAGATGGGCCTTCTGAACGGCCAGCGGACCAAGAGCGCCAACATCGTGGGCCAGACCATGCACTATAACCCCCACGGCGACGCGGCCATCTACGAGACCATGGT
>CANQIH010000197.1 GCA_947624035.1 uncultured Oscillospiraceae bacterium
CATTTTACACGATTTGAGCTATGTTGTCTCTTTTTTCTTTCAGTGTTGCACTTCGTATGATAACCTGCCCACCTCCCTCGTCTGAGGGAGGCATGGGCGCGGCGGTGGACCCAGACCAATTATGAACATTTTTTCAATAATAGGTCCGGGGGCCTTGACATACAATAAAAGGTGTGGTAGATTAGCACTCGGAAGATAAGAGTGCTAGCAGGCGGCGCCTGGGATTGCCAGGAGGGACCATGGAACTGAGTGAGCGGAAAAAGAGAATACTCACAGCCGTGGTGGAGAACTACATCGCCACCGCGGAGCCCGTGGGGTCCAAGGCCCTGGCCGAGACCATCGGCTGCAGCTCCGCCACCATCCGCAATGAGATGAGCGAGCTGACCGGCATGGGCTACCTGGAGCAGCCCCACACCAGCGCGGGGCGGGTGCCCTCCCCGGCGGGCTACCGGCTGTACGTCAACGAGCTGATGGAGCGGCAGAAGGTCACCGAGGCCGAGGCCGCCGCCATCAACGAAAAGCTCTCCCAGCGGGAGCGGCAGCTGGAACAGCTCATGAGCGACGTGGGCCAGCTCACCAGCTCCATGACCCAGTACCCCGCCTACGCCCTGACCATGAAGCCCCCCGCCGCCGTGAAGCGGTTCGACTTCATCTATGTGGACCAGAACACCTTCATCGTGGTGGTGCTGCTGACGGACAACACCGTGAAAAACAAGCTCGTCCACCTGCCGTTCTCCGTCCACCAGGAGCAGGTCACCACCCTCTCCACCCTCTTCAACGCCAACTTCACCGGCCTCACGGACGGGGAGATCACAGACCAGCTCATCCGCTCCACGGAGCGGGCCGCGGGGGATACCTACGGCCTCGTGGCCGTGGTGGCCAGCTTCACCATCGAGTGCCTGACCAGCGCCAAGACCGCGCCCATGGGCGTGGCGGGCGCCTCTCAGCTTCTGAGCCAGCCGGAGTACCGGGACCCGGACAAGGCCCACGCCCTCATGAACTTCATCTCCAACGGCGACCGGCTGGTCAGCGACATCGCCAAGATGGGCATGGAGAGGGACGGCCTGCGGGTGACCATCGGGCCGGAAAACCTGGCGGAGGAGCTGAAGGACTCCAGCGTGGTCATGGCCTCCTACGACGCCGGGGACGGCATGCGTGGCTACATCGGCGTGGTGGGCCCCACCAGGATGGACTACTCCAGCGTGGCGGCAAAGCTCAGCTACATCGCCGCGGGTCTCAGCCGGCTGCTGGCCGGGCCGGACGCCCCGGCGGGCCTCAACAACAAACTGGTTTTAAAGGAAAGAGACGATCATGAGCAATAAGAAAAACAGCGGCGGCAAGAAGCCGGCCGAGGAGAAGGCCCCGGACGCCGCCCAGGTGAAGGAAGAGGCCCCGGCGCCGGAGGCGGAGGCCCCGGAGGCCCCCGCCCCGGAGGAACAGGAAGCCAAGCCCACCGAGGCCGAGACGCTGAAAAAGTCCCTGGACGAGCTCAACGACCGGTACCTGCGGATGCTGGCGGAGTATGACAACTACCGCCGACGCAGCCAGAAGGAGCGGGAGAGCATCTACGCCGACGTGCGGGCCAGCACGGTGATCAAGTTCCTGCCGGTGTACGACAACCTGGCCCGGGCCGCCCAGCACGAGACCGACGACGAGACCCGCAAGGGCGTGGAGGCCATCCTGACCCAGCTCAAGACCATCCTGGAGGGCCTGGGCGTCACGGAGATCCCCGCCGTGGGCAAGAAGTTCGACCCCGCGCTCCACGAGGCGCTGCTGCACATCGACGACGAGAAGTACGGCGAGGGCGAGATCGTTCTGGAGCTGGAGAAGGGCTTCAAGCTGGGGGACAAGGTCATCCGCTACGCCAAGGTCCAGGTGGCGAACTGACCGGCCAGCCGGGCCGGGAGCTTTGTTAGGGGGCGTGAGCGCATGGCATCCATCGGCATCGACCTGAACCAGCATGGCTGGCCGGCCGCTGTCTGGCGGGACGGCCGGGTAGAGGTCATCCCCACCAGCCCTCTGACGGCGGCAGCCGGCAGCGGGATGCCGGTGGACGGGATCATCCGGGCCCGCAAGTCGGACGCGGAGAGATATCTGGGCCGGGCTGTGACCGGCGCGGTCATCGCGGTCCCCGCCATTTCAAAGGCGCCTCTCCACGACGGGATCCGGGCGGCGGTAAGGAAGGCCGGACTGGAGGCCGTGCGGCTCATCCACTGCGCCGGGGCGGCATGCCTGGATTACCACTGGAAGAATCCGAAGGACGAGGGGATGTACCTCTGCGTCTACGCGGGCGGCGCCTTCTGCGACGCGGCGCTGGTGGAGATCGGCGGCGGCGTCGCTGAGATGTGGGCCGTGACCGGCACGGACAAAGTGAACGCCGGTATGCTGCGGGGCATGCCGCCCGCCGAGGCGGAAAAGCTGCTGCGGCCCCTGGTCCGGGAGACCAGAGAGATAGCGTACTGGCAGGACGAACAAACGCCCGGAGGACCGCTGAGGGGCTTTATCCCGGCGGGCGACGCCGGTGCCATGGACGTTCTGGTGGAGGCCCTTCGCCGCATCACGGGCCTTCAGCCCGTGGCCGGTCCCGGGCAGGATGACGCCGCCGTGAGAGGCGCCGCCGTCCAGGCGGGCGTACTGAGCGGCGAGGTGGAGGATCTCCTGTTCCTGGACGCCACGGTCCATTCTTTGCAGCTGCTGGAGGCGGGCGGTAAGTGCGTCAGGCTCATCGAGCGCGGCACGACCATCCCGACCTATAAGACCAAGGCCTTTTCCACTTCCTCAGACGGGCAGACCAGCATGGAGGTCCGGCTCTTTCAGGGAGAGAGCGAACAGCCCGGCGAGAACACGGAGCTGGGGACCTATACCGTCGGCGGCATCACCCCGCTCCCCAAGGGAAAGGCGCAGGTGGAGCTGTCTGTGTTCATCGATGCCGATGGCCTCACCGTGAGCGCCGTGGAGCCGGACGGCAAAAAGGGGCGGCCCCTGCCGGTGACCAGGAAGGGGGAGAAGAGCCCCCCGCCGAAGCCGGCGCCCGGGCCGCAAAAGTCCGCTCCGAAGCCGAGACCGGCGCCCGAGCCGAAAAAGTCCGCTCCGAAGCCGAGACCGGCGTCTGAACCGGAGAAGCGGCAGCCGCCGCCACAGGCCGGCGGCGACGGAAGGATCGAGGCCGTGCTGAAGCTGCTGCCGGTGTTCGACAGTCTGACCCGCGCCATCCAGTGCGAGACGGACGAGGACAAACGCCGGGGCTCGGAGGCCATACTGAAGCAATACCGGACCATCCTCTCCGACATGGGCGTACAGCGCATCGAGACCGTGGGCCGCACCTTTGACCCCCATCTGCACGACGCCCAGGGCCACATCGTTGACCCCCGGTACGGCCCCGGCGAGATCGTCCGGGAGCTGGAGGCGGGCTTCACGGTGGACGGACGGGTCATCCGCTACGCCAAGGTCCAGGTGGCAAACTAAGATCGTAAACCTGTCCCGCATGGGACTTCAAATATATAAACTATTCGACTTAAATACAGGAGGAAAAGAAAATGGGAAAGATCATCGGCATCGACTTGGGTACTACCAATAGCTGCGTGGCCGTCATGGAGGGCGGCGAGGCGGCCGTC
>CANQIH010000198.1 GCA_947624035.1 uncultured Oscillospiraceae bacterium
CGAACAGCTCGGCCATGTCGGCCAGCTCCTTGGCGAAGGCGGGGTCGTTCTTGGTCTCGCCCACCTCAAAACGGGTGTTCTGGAGGAGCATGATCTCGCCGGGCTTCAGGGCCGCGGCCTTGGCCTTGGCGTCGGGGCCCACCACATCGTCAGCCAGGATGACCGGCTTGCCCAGCAGTTCGCTCAGGCGGGCGGCCACAGGCTCCATGCGCAGCTCGTCCAGGGACTTGCGCCACTTATCCTCGGTGAGGGTGGCGGGGTCCTT
This sequence comes from uncultured Oscillospiraceae bacterium, assembly GCA_947624035.1. Classification (GTDB taxonomy): domain Bacteria; phylum Bacillota; class Clostridia; order Oscillospirales; family Oscillospiraceae; genus CAJOIG01. Next base: position 266 of record CANQIH010000198.1, read on the forward strand.
GCCCTTCTCGGCCTGCTTCTTGGCCCACTTCTCGAAGTTGGGCTCAGGCTTGCCCAGGTGAGAGCAGGCGATGACGGCCGCGTTGTTGTCCAGCAGGTACTGGATGGTGGGCAGGGCCGCACGGATGCGCTTGTCGTCCGTGATGGCGTTGGTCTTCTTGTCCCGGGGCACGTTGAAGTCGCACCGCAGCAGGACCTTCTTGCCATTGACGTCGATCTGCGTCACGTTCTTCTTGTTGTAGTTCATGGTTATCTCCTCCATTAAAATAAATGGTTTTAAACTGTGAAGTCGTTCTCCACGGCCATGATACCGGTCTGGAGCAGACCCGGGAACCCCTGGCGCCGGAGCGCGTCATATAGGATGATGGACGCGGAGCTGGCGAGGTTCAGGCTCCTGGCCCGGGGCTTCATGGGGATGCGTACGCACCGGTCACGGTACCGCTCCATGAGCTCTTCCGGCAGACCGGAGGTCTCCCGGCCGAACATCAATGCTACGTCCTCGCCGAAGTCCGCCTCGGTGTAGCACCGGGGGGCCTTTGTGCTCAAAAGCCACAGGTGCTCGTCCCCGTTGACGGAGAGGTAGTGCTCCAAACTCTCGTACACGTGCACGTCCACCAGATGCCAGTAGTCCAGCCCGGCCCGCTTCACGGCGGCGTCGGAGATGTCGAAGCCCAGGGGCTTGATGAGGTGCAGGCTGGCGCCGGTGGCGGCGCAGGTCCGGGCGATGGCGCCCGTGTTCTGGGGGATCTCCGGGGCATAGAGGACGACGCTGTTCATCTCTGCCCTTCCCCCTGCCATGATGATCTGATCTGTCACTTTATTTCAGCACACATTATATACCAACGCCGGTTTTTTTCAAGGGAATTTTCGCCTTTTCCGCCATTCTATTGAAAATGCACATGATGTGGTATATAATGACCGAGGTGATTCGTATGGAAATACTATATATAATTGTACCGTGCTATAACGAGGAGGACTGCCTGCCCGTGACCGCGCCGGTGTTCCGAAAAAAGCTCCATGACCTCATGGACAGCGGCATGATATCCCCGGAGAGCCGGGTGCTTTTCGTGAACGACGGCTCCGCCGACAGGACCTGGGAGCTCATACGCAAGCTGCACGACGAGGACCCCGCCCTCATCGGCCTGAGCCTGAGCCCCAACCGGGGCCACCAGAACGCCGTCATGGCCGGGCTCATGGAGGCCCGGAAGCTGGGCGTGGTCACCGTCAGCATCGACGCCGACCTCCAGGACGACATCAACGCCATCGACGAGATGGTGAAAAAGCACGCCGAGGGCTATCACATCGTCTGCGGCGTCCGGGCCAGCCGGGAGACGGACACATTTCTCAAGCGCTTCACCGCCCGGGCCTACTACGGCCTCATGAACCTCTTCGGCGCAAAGCTCATCTTCGACCACGCGGACTTCCGGCTCATGGACAAGACCGCGTTGGACAAGCTGGCCCTCTATCACGGAGACACCCCCTTCCTCCGGGGCCTGACCACCCGGCTGGGCCTTCCCTGGGCCACGGTGACCTATGACCGCAGCCCCCGGGCCAAGGGCGAGAGCAAATACACCCTCAAGAAAATGCTCCAGCTGGCCATGAAGGGCATCGCCTGCGGGCGGCAGAAGCCCCAGGCGGAGCCGAGGCCGGACGACCCCCACATAGCCGAGCGGCTGTATTCGTAAATTTTGCCCCTCTCCCCCTTCCGGGAGAGGGAATTTTTGTATATTATGCAAAAATTTCACTGATATTCATTTTTGAGTGAATAATCTATTGCTTATTCATTCCGCCCGGCCTATAATCTTTTCCATCAGCAAACCAATTCACGGAAAGGAAGTATCACACAATGAAGAAACTCATCGCTCTCACGCTGGCTCTGGTCATGGTCCTGAGCCTGGCCGCCATGGCGTTTGCCGACGAGGAAGAGACCGCCATGCCCGAGCTGCCCGACTACCTCACCGACCTGGACCTGCCTGAGGTCACCACCATCGAGGAAGGCAAGCTGATCCTCGACACCAACTGCGCCTTCCCTCCCTATGAGATGACCGCCGACGGCGAGGGCTTCTACGATGGCTACGAGGGCATCGACATCGAGATCGCCTGGTACCTGGCTCAGACCCTGGGCCTGGAGCTGGTCATCGAGGACATCGACTTCGACTCCTCCCTCATCAGCGTCCAGGAGGGCAAGAGCGACATCCTGCTGGCCGGCCTGACCTACACCGAGGAGCGCGACGAGGTCATGGACTTCTCCACCAGCTACGCCCAGGGCGTGCAGGTGGTCATCGTCCCCGAGGACTCCGACATCGCCTCCCCTGACGATCTGGCCAACGATAAGATGATCGGCACCCAGCGCGGCACCACCGGCTACATCTATTGCTCCGACACCCCGGAGAACGGCGGCTACGGCGAGGACCACGTCCTGGCCTATGACAACGGCGCTCTGGCGGTCCAGGCCCTGCTGAACGGCCAGGTGGACGCGGTGGTCATCGACAACGCCCCCGCTCAGGAGTTCGTGGACGCCAACCCCGGTCTGAAGATCCTGGAGACCGAGTACATCACCGAGGACTACTGCCTGGCCGTGGACGCCGGCAACACCCAGCTGCTGGAGCCCGTGGACACCATCCTGCAGGCCATGATCGACAACGGCCTCGTGGATGAGATCGTCGCCAAGTACATCAACGCCGGCGACGAGGCCGCGGCTGAGTAAACCCTCCGCTTTTTTGACGGGCGGCCCGAACGGCCGCCCGTTTTCAGTATTTCATGTGAGGTGAACCGATATGAACATCGACGGGCTCTATGAGACCCTGTCCGCGATACCGGTGGGCGACCTGACCTTCTGGCAGGACTTCTTTCTGAAGTTCTACCGCGCCTGGTTCTACCAGAGCCGGTGGGTCTCCTACTTTGAGGGCCTTCTCACCACCCTGGAGGTCACCGTCATCGCCCTGGCCATCGGCGTGGTGCTGGGCGTGCTGGTGGCCATCGTCCGCACGGCCTACGACCAGCGCCGCCCCGGGACCCACAACCCTGTGCTGGCCGCCGTCAACGCCGTCTGCAAGGTGTACGTCACCATCATCCGGGGCACGCCCATGATGGTCCAGCTCATGATCATGGGCTTCGTCATCTTCTCCTCCAGCCGGAACTTCACCATGGTGGGCGCCCTGACATTGGGCATCAACTCCGGCGCCTACGTGTCCGAGATCATCCGGGGCGGGCTCATGAGCCTGGACCCGGGCCAGGCGGAG
>CANQIH010000199.1 GCA_947624035.1 uncultured Oscillospiraceae bacterium
TTCTCATTGACGCCAAAAATGTAAATGGGCTTTCTCTCGTTGGGAGGATCGATCTGAAAATCAACGACCAACTGTTTATCTCTGGACGGTGTAGTCTGTTTGGAGACTTTGTAGTTTGAGAGCTTCGTCGTTATGAAGTCATCGAGGTACTCAAAGAACATCGTCTTGACAGTTTGCCTTTGCAGCAATTCAATGCTGGAGACCTTTGTGATGAGCTGACTGAACTGAAGGATAGCCTCCGGCAAGGAGTCGAGCGTTGCCTTCAATTGGAGCTCAAAATCATCGAGGATGCCGTAGTTGCCCTTGACGATGTTATTCAGGATCAGTTGTTTGTTGTCGGAATCAATGTCAAACGTGTAAGACACACGCATAAGCGTATTCCCAAAATCACGCAGAAGGAATGTGCCATCCGGCATGGTCTCCAGGTACATAGACATCATATCGCCGTCTTCATGAAAGAAGGGGGCATATATGCGCATGACATTCGGGTCTATGTTTTCAAGCGAGATCAGTTCACCGAACTGTTGCCGCAATCTATTCATGATCTCCACTGTACTCACCTCGATCAAACATAGATAATTGGTTCAGATTGAAGTAATCTTCTGTATCGATGATACCACATTCGGAAAAGAAAAATCCGGTGGCCGTGTGCAGATCCAAATACTTTCCGGTGTAGTCCAAGATCTTTGACGGTTTCTTTGCCCGGCCGTTTTGAATGTCGTCCATCGTCAGGAGATGGCCGTGCGGATAGGCGTGGTGTCCACGCACAAATCCATCCCGCGTTGTCCCGTGAAAGCCATTGCAGCGGAGGAGCAAAAAGTCCGATGTCATCAAGCCCAAAGAAAAATCCAGGGGCATTCGGCTGGAATATGCGATGAATACAGAGAACTCCAGTTCCCTGTCTGGGGCATAGACATTGAATTTCCGAGTGACCGTTCGGTTCTTCTCGGACGGCTGTCTGGGGCGCTTCGTAATCAGTTTTTTGCAGTGGATCAAAGAGAGAATGTCCGCGTCGCTTTGGATCAAAAGCTCCGACATAGAGTATCACCTCCGCTGTCAACTTGTCACGTTGCTTCCGTAGGCAGAAAGTGAGGACTGCAAATCAATTCCTCTGTGACACGTATTTTACAACATGATACCGGCGCCGTCAAGAAGTTTACATAATTAGGGCCCGGACGAAAAGAAAGGGTGCGGTTGCTGTTGTGCATCCTCCTTATCCCTCGCCGGCATAGTTGACGAAGGCGGCTTTCTCACGGGGCATATCCTCGGGGAGGGCGGCGCCCAGGCAGCGGATGATCTTGCTGCCATACCGGGCCCGGATGCCGTCCACGGCGGCGTCCAGACGGCGTAGGCCGTCCCGCCGCCGGTAGTCGGTGAACATATCCGTCTGCTCCGGGCTGTCCGCCGGGCGCAGGGAGGCGGTGCGCAGGCCCAGGCCCCGGAGGGCGCCGGGGAAGCTGTGCAGCTCCCGGAAGAGGGCCAGGCCCGTCTCATAGAGTTCCCTTGTCAGGTCCGTGGGCCGGTCCAGGGCCCGCTGCTTTCCCGACCAGCGGAGGGTCACGGCGTCCCGGACGGCAACCTCGATGAGGCCCGTCTTCACGCCGGCCTTCCGCAGCCGCCCGCCCACCTCCTCGGCAAGGGCCAGCAGCACCGCCCGCACGTCCGCCTCGCACACCAGGTCCCTTGGCGGGGTGGTGGAGTTGCCGATGCTCTTGGCCGGGGGCACGTCCCCGTACCGGCGGACGGGGCTGTCGTCCCAGCCGTTGGCGCAGCGGTAGAGGGAGATGCCGCCCTTGCCCATCCGCCGCCGCAGGGCGTCCGGGTCGGCCCCGGCCAGCTCCCCGATGGTGCGGATGCCCATGGCCGCCAGGGTCCGGGTGGCGGAGGGGCCCACGAAGATCATGTCGCTCACCGGCAGGGGCCAGACCACCTCCCGGTAGTTGTCCCTCCCCAGGACCGTCACGGCGTCAGGCTTGCGGTAGTCCGAACCCAGCTTGGCGAAGGTCTTGTTCCAGCTCACCCCCACGCTCACCGTGAGGCCCAGCTCCTTTTTCATCCGCCGACGTATCTCCTGGGCGGCCAGATACCCGTCCTTGTGGGCGTGGCAGCCGGTGATGTCCAGCCAGCTCTCGTCCAGGCCGAAGGGCTCCTGCAGGTCCGTGAACTGGCCGTACAGTGCCCGGGCGGCCTTGGAGAAGGCCACGTACTTGTCGTAGTGGGGCCTGAGGATGATGATGTCCGGGCAGAGCTGCCGGGCCTGCCAGAGCACCATGCCGGTCTTCACGCCGCAGCGCTTGGCCTCGTCGCTTTTCGCGAGAATGATGCCGTGGCGGGCCTCCTCGTCCCCGCCCACGGCCACCGGCTTGCCCCGCAGCTCCGGCTGGGTGAGCAGCTCCACGCTCACATAGCAGCTGTTGATATCCGAATGTAGTATGACCCGTTCCATGGGGCCATTATAAATCGCTTGATTGGAGAAGTAAAGAGGAAATTTCTCTTAAAATGAGAAATATCTTGCAATCGTTCTCCTTATGCTCTATACTGAAAACGAAGGGAGGTGCGGGGCATGTATGACGATATCGGCACGAAACTGGCCGCTTTGCGGCGGGCGGCGGGGCTGTCCCAGAAGGAGCTGGCGGCCCGGCTCACGGAATTGGGGGAGCCGCTGTCCGACAAGGCGCTCTCCAAATGGGAGAAGGGAGCCACGCTGCCGTCGGCAAGGCAGTTTCTGCTGGCGTGCCGGGCTTTGGATGTGACGGACGTGTCCGGGGAGTTCATGGGCGTTGGCCTCGCGAAGGGACTCAGCGCCGCGGGGCGGCGGAAGCTGGCGGAGCACGCGGACCTTTTGCGCCGCAGCGGGCTATATGACGAGCGGCCGGACAGCGGCCGGACCATACGGCTCTACACCCTCGCGGCCAGCGCCGGTCCCGGCCAGTTTTTGGACGACGGGGATTATACCATGATCGACGGGCGGGACGCGCCGGAGGGCGCGGACTTCGCCGTGCGGGTGGCGGGGGACAGCATGGAGCCCCGGTTCCACGACGGCCAGACGGTGTACGTCAAGGCCGCGCCAACGGTGGCGGACGGGGAGGCGGGCCTCTTCTTCTGGCAGGGCAGCGGCTACATCAAGGTCCTCCACGACTGGGCGGACGGCGTGCGCCTGCACAGCCTGAACCCGGCCTATGCCGACATCCCCATCCCGGAGCCGGCCCAGCTGCGGGTGTTCGGCCGGGTGCTGTGATAGGTCCAACAAAAAAACATCCCCCGGAGGGGGGATGTTTTTTTGCTTTTTTGGGTCCCTTGCGATCAGAACAGGCTGATCAGGTTGAAGGCGGCGATGAGGCCGCAGAACATGATGGACACGGTGGAGCAGAGCTTGATGAGGATGTTCAGGCTGGGGCCGGAGGTGTCCTTGAAGGGGTCGCCCACGGTGTCGCCCACCACAGCGGCCTTGTGCTGCTCGGAGCCCTTGCCGCCGTGGTTGCCCCGCTCGATGTAC
>CANQIH010000200.1 GCA_947624035.1 uncultured Oscillospiraceae bacterium
CCCAGGCCCTGCAGGCCGGTCCCCCGGGCCAGATGGAGGAGCACCGTTTCCGCGTTGTCGTCGGCGGTGTGGGCCGTGGCGATGACCGCCGCGCCCAGCGCGTCCGCCGCCCGCTCCAGAAAATCGTAGCGCAATGCCCGGGCCGCCGCCTCCACGCCCATGTGGCCGGAGGCCGCGAATGTGAGCGTGTCGCCCTTCTCGGACAGAAACGGGATGCCCCGCTCTGCGCAAAAACCCCGGACGAAGGCCTCGTCCCGGTCCGCCTCCGCGCCCCGGAGGCCGTGGTTATAGTGGGCCGCCGCCACCGGATAGCCCAGCTCCCGCAGGCGGCAGAGAAGGTACATGGAATCGGCCCCGCCGGAGACGGCGCAGAGGATGAGGCCGCCTTTCGGCAGGATGTCAGTATCCATCTTCGTCGCGGCGGCGCTCGTCGTTGACGTAGCTCGTATACTCCGGCAGCCACCGCAGATACACGGTGCCCACCCGGCCGTGGCGGTTCTTCAAAATAATGGCCTCGGCGGAGTTGGGGTCCTCGCACTCCTTGTTATAGTACCCCTCCCGGTACAGGCCTATGACCGCGTCGGCGTCCTGCTCGATGGCACCGGACTCACGCAGGTCGCTGAGCATGGGCCGCTTGTTCTGCCTGGCCTCGTTGGCACGGCTGAGCTGGCTCATGCACACGATGGGCACGCCCAGCTCCTTGGCGGTGACCTTCATCATGCGGCTGATGTCGCTGACGGCCTGGGTACGGCTCTCGTTGGCCCAGCTGTGGCCGCTGCCGGCGCTCTGCATGAGCTGCAGGTAATCCACCACCACGAGGCCCAGATTGTCCAGGCGGCGGCACTCGGCGGCCATCTCCGCCACGGTCATGGAGGGGTTGTCGTCGATGCGGATGTCCGCCTGGGAAAGGGCGCCGGCGGCCTCCGCCAGACGGCCCCACTCGTCGCTGGAGAGGCGGCCCTGGTTGAGCTGGTAGTTGTCGATATGGCTCTCGCCGGACAGCATGCGCATGGCAAGCTGCTGGCGGCTCATCTCCAGGGAGAAGATGGCCACGGTCTTACCGGAGGTCTTGGCCGCGTTCACGGCCATGTTCAGCGCGATGCTGGTCTTGCCCATGCCGGGCCGGGAGGCGATGAGCACGAAGTCCCCCTCCCCCAGGCCCTGGAGGCACTCGTCGATGTCCGCGAGGCCCGTGGAGATGCCGGGCAGCGCGCTGCCGCCCTGGGCCGCCTGGGAGATGTGGCCCATGACGTCCTGGAGCACTTCGGTCATGGGCTTGAGCCCGCCAGTGGTGCTCTCCTTTCGCAGGGCATAGATCTGCCGCTCGGCCAGCTCCAGCACCTCACCGGCCCGGCTGCCCTCCTGATAGGCCCGCTCGGTGATCTCCGCGCCGGAGGCCCCCAGCTCACGCAGCAGTGCCTTGTCCCGGACGATATCGCAGTAGTCCAGCACGTTCACCGCCGTGGGCAGCACATCCATGAGCTCCAGCAGATACCGGGGGGAGCTCTCCTTCCAGACCTGGCGGACCTTCATCTGGTCCAGCACCGTCACCGGGTCGATGTGCATGCCCCGGCTGAACATGGAGAAGATGGTCTCGAAGATGTCCCGGTTGGCGTCGATATAAAATTCCGCCGTTTTGACGTGAGCCACCACATCGCCGACGCAGGCGGGGTCGACGAGCATGGCGCCCAGGATCGACTGCTCCGCCATCCGGTCATATGGGGTCCGGCGGCCTTGGATCTCGTCCATGGTATCCTCCTGAAAGGCCTTATTTATCCTCCGTGACCATCACATGGATGATACCGCTGATCTCATAGCCCAGCTTGCACTTGACCTCAAAGCTGCCGAACTGCTTGATGGGCTCGGACTGGACGATCTGGTTTTTCTCAATCTTAATGTCGTGCTGCTCCGCCAGGGCGTCGGCGATCTCCTTGCTGGTGATGGCGCCGAAGAGCCGCCCGCCGGAGCCGGCCTTGGCCTTCACGCGGACCATCACGGAGCCCAGCCGCTCGGCGTACTCCTGGGCCTGGGCCTTTTCCTTGGCGATCTGGGCCTGACGGGCCTTGTCCTTCAGGCGCATGGTGTTGATGTTGTCCGCAGTGGCCTCGATGGCCAGCCCCCGGGGCAGCAGGTAGTTGCGGCCATAGCCGTCGGAGACCTCCTTGAGTTCTCCCTTCTTGCCCTGGCCCTTGATATCCTTCTGCAGGATGACCTTCATGGTTATTTCCTCCTCTTACGAAGCTAGATACTCGTCGATGGCAGATTTCAGCGCGATCTCCGCGTCCTGGACGGACACGCCCCGGATCTGGGCCGCGGCGGCGGACTGGTTGCCGCCTCCCCCCAGCTTTTCCATCAGCACCTGCACGTTCAGGCTGCCGATGCTCCGGGCGGACAGGAACACGTCCCCCTCCCCCGTGGGGTACAGGACCACCGAGGCCTCCACGTTGGAGATGTTCAGCATCTCGTCCGCGGCCTTGGCGGCCACCACCCTATCCACGGTGTAGTCCATGACGGCGAGGCAGATGTTCTCCCGGTAGATGGTGGACCGCTCCAAAATGGCGTACCGGCTCACGGTGCTGGACATGTCGCTCTGCAAAAGCCGCTTGACGGCCACGGTATCCGCGCCGGTCCGGCGCAGGAACGCGGCGGCGTCGAAGGTGCGCTCGCCGGTGCGGATGGTGAAGTTTTTCGTGTCGGTGACGATGCCAGCCAGCAGCGCCTCGGCCGCCACCCGGCTGATGTCGTTCTGGTCCACCAGCTCCTGCATGAGCTCCACCACGAGCTCACTGGCCGAGGAGGCATATGGCTCGTGGAAGGTGAGGGCGGCGTTGTCGATATAGGTGGCCGCCCGGCGGTGGTGGTCGATGATCACAAGGCGGCTGATGGTCTGGAGCAGGGCCTCGTCCTCCACCTGCTCGGGCCGGTTTGTGTCCACCACCACCAGGAGGCTCCGGGCGTTTGCCTGGAGCATGGCCTCCTTGGGCGTGACGAATATGTCCTCATACTCCTTGTGCTTTTTCAGCTGCCCGATGAGGGCGCCGCAGGCGTTGGGCGTGTCCCCCAGGACGATCCGGGCCTTCTTGCCATAGGACCGGGCGATGCAGCATATACCCACCGCGGCGCCCAGGGCGTCCATATCGGCGTACTTGTGGCCCATGACATAGGTGGTGGAGGCGTCCTTGATGAAGGAGCCCAGGGCGTTGGCCACCACGCGGCTTTTCACCTTCGTGCGGGTCTCCACCTCCGTGGCCCGGCCGCCAAAGAACTCAAAGTTCATGCGGTTGCGGATGACCGCCTGGTCGCCGCCCCGGCTCAGGGCCATCTCCACGCTCATGGAAGCGAAGTTGAAGTCCTCCTCCAGGCTGGCGCCCTCCACGCCCACGCCGATGCTGACCGTGGCGTGGATACCGGCGGT
>CANQIH010000201.1 GCA_947624035.1 uncultured Oscillospiraceae bacterium
GCTGTAGAGATACCCCCGCCGCATCCGGGCGCAGAGGTAGCAGGGCGACCCGCCCTTGTCCGCCACCACCTCGAATATCTCTGTGGAAAAGGTCTGGATGGGCACGCCCAGAAGCCTGGCATTCTCCTGGATAGTCCGGCGGTTCAGCTCGTTGTACCCCGGGTCCATCACCAGGAACACCGCCTCAAAATTCTGCTTGCCGTGGCGCAGCAGCTCCTGGAAGAGCTTGGCCATCAGCATGGAGTCCTTGCCCCCGGAGATGCACACCGCGATCTTGTCCCCGTCCTCGATGAGCCGGTATTCCATCAGTGCCCGGGTGAAGGGGCTCCAGAGCTGGCGGCGGAACTTCTTGATGATGCTCCGCTCGGCCATCTGCCGCCGCTCCTCCGGGGAAATGCCCTCCGCGCCGGGGCACGCAAAGCCGTCCCGCTCCAGCTGCTCTATGGTCCTCTCCTCGCTCATGTCACACGCTCTCTCTTACCGCCGCCGTCAGGTCCTTCACGACCTCCCCGGCCAGGATGAGCCCCGCCGCAGGGGGCACAAAGGCCGTGCTGCCGGGCACGCCCCGGCGGCCTTCCTCTTCCTCCGCCCCGTCCCCCACGGGCGCCAGGGGCGGCTCCTCGGAATAGACTACTTTCAGCTTCTTGATCCCCCGCTTTTTCAGCTCCCGGCGCATGACCCGGGCCAGGGGGTCCGTTTTGGTCTTGTAGATGTCCGCCACCCGGAAGGCCGTGGGGTCCAGCTTGTTGCCCGTGCCCATGCTGCTGACGATGGGGGTGCCGGCCTGGGCGCAGGCCGTCACAAGGGCGATCTTGGCCGTCACGGTGTCCACCGCGTCCACCACATAGTCATAGCCGGCGAAGGGAAACTCCCCCGCATTCTCCGGCAGGAAAAAGCAGGTGTGTACCCGCACCTCCGCCTGGGGGTTTATCTGATGGATGCGCTGGGCCATGACCTCGGTCTTCAGGCGGCCCACCGTGTCCACAGTGGCGATGATCTGCCGGTTCAGGTTCGTGACGCTCACCCGGTCGCTGTCCACCAGGTCCAGGGCGCCCACGCCGCTGCGGGCCAGGGCCTCGCACACATAGCCGCCCACGCCGCCGAGGCCGAACACGGCCACCCTCGACCGGGCCAGCACATCCATGGCCTCTCTTCCCAGCAGGAGCTCCGTTCTTGAAAACTGACCGGGCATCACGCTCACCTCCACCCTGCGGGTCACATGCCACTATACCACCCCGCCGGGGCCGCCGTCAATGGCTGCCGCCGTACACACAATGATGGACGGCGGCGGCAGATCGTGATACAATCAGACCGGACGATCTATCATAGGAGGATTTCCCATGCTCATCAAGCGCGATATGCTCTTCACCCCCGCGGGCAAAAACCGCCCGCTGCACATCTGGCTGCCGGAGGACTATGAGACCTCCCAGGAGCGATACCCGGTCATGTACTTCTTCGACGGGCACAACCTGTTTCTGGACGAGGACGCCACCTACGGCAAGAGCTGGGGCCTGCTGGATTTTTTGCAGAGCTGGGCCAAACCCCTCATCGTGGTGGGCATCGAGTGCGGCCACGAGGGCGACGAGCGGCTGGTGGAATACTGTCCCTACCACTTCCACGGCCGGTTCTGGGGGGACCTTCTGGGCACCGGCGATAAGACCATGCGCTTCATGACAGAGGAGCTGAAGCCCATGATCGACCGGGAGTACCGGACCATCCCCGGCCGGGAGGCCACGGCCATCGGCGGCTCGTCCATGGGCGGGCTCATGAGCCTGTACGCCATCGTGAAATATAACCGCGTCTACTCCAGGGCCGCCTGCGTCTCCAGCACCATCTCCCCCTGTATGCCGGAGCTGCGCGCGGATATCGCCGCCTCGCCCATGGCCCCGGGCACCCGCATATACCTGTCCTGGGGCACCAAGGAGGCTGGCGTCCGGCGCCCGAAAAAGAACGGGGACTTTGAGACCCCCGCCGCCAAAAACAACCTGGAGCTGGCCCGGCTGCTGGAGGAGAAGGGCGCCCGGACCTGGGTGTTCTGCCAGCGGGGCGGCAGCCACTGCGAGGCCAGCTGGGAGAAGCAGGTGCCCGGCTTCATGGAGCACCTCTGGCTGGAACCGTAAAAGAAATGGCAGCCCTTGTACGAACAGGGGCTGCCATTGATCATTTGTATGCCTATCCGGCGATCCTGCGGCCCAGCCCGGCGCAGGTCTCCCGCAGGGCGCATATCTTGTCCGCCAGGCACAGGATCGCGCTCTCCCGGAACCGGGGCGGCCGCACGGTCAGCGGGAACATGTGGCACCGGATCATATCCCGCTCGATCTCGTTGAGACCAAAATCCCGGGCGGCGTTTTTCAGCGCTTTTCCCGGGTGGGAGAAGGCGTGCAGGCCGCCCTCCGTCCGGGGCTCATGCCAGTCGTAGAGGTAGTAGTCGTGCAGCAGCGCCCCCCGGACGAGGGACCGCTGGTCCGTGCGGATGCGCAGGCCCCGTGAAAGCCGCAGGCACATCCGCGTCACGTCCACGGAGTGCTCATAGGTGCTCACGGCCCCGTGCTGGCGAAACCCCTTCTCCGCCTGCATCCCCCGGGAGGCGATGATATCGCCTCCGTATTTTTTTATCATCAGCATATCATCCAACATGGATCCGCACCCGCTGGAGCTTATCCGGGACCTGTTCACGATTCGTTTCCATCTCAGCGCGGCACCGAGCTATGGCCGCGTCCAGCTTCCGCAGCATAGCTGGGCGCTTTTCCGGCAGCTGCCCCCAAACATGGAACTCACGCCATCCGTGAAAACCGTCATAGTTCACGCTGATACAGATGTTCTCGATCAGCGTGCGCTCCTCCTCCAGCGATTCAAGGGTCCCGGCCTGTATAAACTCGCCTGCCGAGATCTGCCTGAACAGCTCGGTACCGGGGTGGGCAAACATCTCCACATTGATGATATCTGTCGGGTGCGTTTCGTTCAGGAGCTCAGCTGTCAGAAGCGCCGTCTCCCGGCCCTTGCCCTGACCGCTGCACCCCAGCATGAGATGCGCGCCCCAGTCGATGCCCGCGGCCTGAAGGCGGGCCGTCTGTTCCTTTGCCTGGGAAAGGGTGAATCCCTTTTGCAGCTTGGACAGAGCTGACTCATCCCCGCACTCGATGCCGATGTAGAGCTTTCGGACCCCGGCCATGCGCAGCGCCCGCAGCTCCTCATCGCTTTTACCGGCCACATTGGCCACAGTGGCATCCATATGCACCGGGGGCATTTCGGGGAAATGGCGCCGTATCATGTCCAGAATGGTCAAAAGCCGATCCGCCGGGAGGACAAACGGATTGCCGTCACCCAGAAAGATGCGGCGGGGGATGCGTCCGGTCTCAGATGCCCGTGTCAGCTCCGCGTCCACTTCTTCCAGC
>CANQIH010000202.1 GCA_947624035.1 uncultured Oscillospiraceae bacterium
CACATCCTTCCAGTACTCGGCGATGTATTTCTCCGCGATCTCCGCCGCGGAGACCCCCTCCTCGTTGGCCCGCTTGATGATCTTGTCGTCCACGTCGGTGAAGTTCTGCACGAAGGTCACCTCGTAGCCCCGGTACTCCAGGTACCGGCGCAGCACGTCGAACATGATGATGGGCCGGGCGTTGCCCACGTGGATGAGGTTATACACCGTGGGGCCGCAGCAGTACATGCGGACCTTGCCCTCCTCGATGGGGACGAAGTCCTCCTTCTGCATGGTGAGGTCGTTGTAAAAACGCATAGCTTATTTCTCCTTTGCAGCAACAGCTTTTTCCAGCTGGATCACGCGGCTTCTCAGGGCGCAGAGCTCCTGAGCCACCGGGTCGGACACGCTGATCTGGTCCACCCGGCTGGCGAAGTCGGTCTTCTCCCCGGCGATGCGGGCGATGTGGGCGGGCACGCCCACGGCGGTGGAGTTGGGGGGCACCTCGCTGAGCACCACCGCGTTGGAGGCGATGCGGCTGTTGTCCCCCACCTTGAAAGGGCCCAGCACCTTGGCGCCGGAGCCGATGAGCACGTTGTTGCCGATGGTGGGGTGGCGCTTGCCCTGGTCCTTGCCGGTGCCGCCCAGAGTGACGCACTGGTACAGCAGCACGTCGTCCCCGATCTCGGCGGTCTCGCCGATGACCACGCCCATGCCGTGGTCGATGACCAGACGGCGGCCGATCGTGGCGCCGGGGTGTATCTCGATGCCGGTCTTCCGGCGTGTGCGCTGGGACACGGCCCGGCCCAGAAATTTCAGTCCGTGGGTCCAGTACCAGTGGGCCCGGCGGTGGCGCATCACGGCCTTGACGCCGGGGTACAGAAGATATATCTCCAGGGCGCTCCGGGCGGCCGGGTCCCTGGCCTGATAGGCGTGGATAAGCTCTCTCAAATAGTCAAACATACGATAACCACCGTGAACACTATATTCACGGCCCCTTTGAAGTGTTCTCGCTCAAACGGTGTGGCCGGTGAGCCGGCCGTCCTCCAAGCCGTCGATGTATACCTGGGCGAACGCGCCGGGCTCGGCGTCGCCGGAAAAGAGCACCGTCTCGTCCACATCGGGGGAGTCGGCGTACCGGCGGCCGGTCCAGAGGCCGTCCTCCTGCCCCTCGCACAGGACCCGGAAGGTCCTGCCCGCCTGGGCCAGGTCGTACTGGTCCATGATGCCGCACTGCAGGTCCATCACCCGCTGGCGGCGGGCCTCCGCCTCCTCGCTGCTACATCGGTCCGGCATGAGCGCGGCGTCGGTGCCCTCCTGGGGGGAGTAGGCGAACACCCCCGCCCGGGGCAGCTTCTCCTCCCGCAGAAAGTCCAGCAGCTCCTGAAATTCCGCCTCGCCCTCCCCGGGCAGGCCCACGATGAGGCTGGTGCGCAGCACCGCGTCCGGGATGCGCTCCCGGAGCTTTTGGAACAGGGCCCGGATGCTCTCTTTCGTCTCCGGCCGGCGCATCCGGCGGAGAATAGCGTCGTTCACGTGCTGGATGGGGATGTCCAGGTAGTTCAGGACCTTGGGCTCCGAGGCGATGAGCTCGATGAGCTCGTCGGTGATCTCGTGGGGGTAGAGGTAGTGGAGCCGTATCCACTCGATGCCCTCCACCTTCACAAGCGCCCGCAGCAGGGTGCAGAGGGTGGTGCCGTCCCGGAAGTCCCGGCCGTACCGGGTCACGTCCTGGGCCACCAGGATGAGCTCCTTCACCTCCGCCGAGGCCAATGTCTCCGCCTCGGCGATGATGGCGTCCATGGGCCGGGAGCGGTACTTGCCCCGGATGGAGGGGATGACGCAGTAGGCACAGCGGTTGTCGCAGCCGTCGGCGATCTTGATGTAGGCCCAGCCCGGGCCGGTGGTCACCGCCCGGTCCAGCTCCGGCAGAGGGGCGTTCTTGTCCAGGAACCGGCGGAAGTGGCGCTCCGGGGACTCCAGGGCCGCCACGATGTCGGGAAAGCTGCCTGTGCCCAGCACGGCGTCGATCTCCGGCAGCTCCTTCAATATGTCGCCCTGGTACCGCTCCGGCAGGCAGCCCGTCACCACGAGACGTTTGAGCGACCCGGCAGCTTTCAGCTCCGCCAGGGCCAGGATGGCGTCGATGGCCTCCTGCTGGGCGGCCTCGATGAAGGCGCAGGTGTTGACCACCGCCGCGTCGGCCTGGGCCGGGTCGGCGACGATCTCATGGCCGGCCGCCGTCACCAGGGCCAGCATCTGTTCGGAGTCGATGAGATTCTTGGCGCAGCCAAGAGAGGTAAAGGAGATTTTCATAGTTTGATACGATATACAGATAATACCTTATGAAGGCCCCCTTGTGTAAAGGGGGCTGTCAGCGCCAACGGCGCTGACTGAGGGATTGTTGCCAAGCCAGGTCTATATCCAAGACTGGTAACAACCCCTCCGCCTCGCTTTGCTCGGCACCTCCCCTTGCACAGGGGAGGCTTTAGCCTGGCGCTAATCTTCTTCTGCCCCGTACCTTGCCATGGCGGCGCGGATGGCGTCCCAGGAGTAGCCCCTGCGGAAGAGGGCCGCGGCGGCCTTTTCCCGCTCCTTCCGGTCGGATGGATCCCGGCCCCGGAGCTTTTGGGCCAGCAGCCTGTCGATGGTATCGGTGCCCTCGGGCAGTTCCTCCAGGGCTTGGTCCCACAGCTCCTTGGGCACGCCCCGGCGCTGAAGCTCCGTGCGGACCCGGCCGGGGCCGTAGCCCATGGCGGCGTAGTGCCGGCAGATCATCCCGGCGTACTCGGCGTCGTCCACGAAGCCGTAGTTCACGCAGAGTTCCGTCACGGTGTCGATGTCCGCCGCCGAGGCGCCCTTCTGGGCCAGCTTGTCCCGGAGCTCCTTTTCCGAGTGGGGCCGCTTCAAATATTCCAGGGCCCACTTTTTTGTCTGCTCCAGGGAATTCTCCGGCTTTTTCCGCCTCTTCGGCGGCTCCAGCTCCCCGGCGGGGTCGTTCATCACCGACCGGACGGCATATTTTTGCTGTTCATCCAGCGGCATTATACTTCGTCAGAAGCGCCGTCGTCAAAGTCCTCCGCGGACACGTCCACGGCCCGGCCGGCGGCCTTGGCGGCCTTCAGCGCCTGGGGGGACAGCAGCTTATAGGCGTTGGCCCGGATCTGCTCCTCGATCTCGGCGGCCTTGTCGGGGTTCTCCTCCAGGAAGGCCTTCACGCCGTCCCGGCCCTGGATGCGCTCACCGCAGACCGTGAACCAGGCGCCGGCCTTCTCGATGAGCTCCAGCTTCACGCCCAGGTCGATGATCTCGCCGATCTTGGAGATGCCCTCGCCGTAGATCACGTCGAACTGGGCCTCCTTGAAGGGGGGCGCCACCTTGTTCTTCACGATCTTCACCCGGGTGC